>NZ_CAWNQF010000001.1:0-118200 GCF_963876465.1 Xenorhabdus sp. KK7.4 | reverse complement strand
CCTCTCAGAGTGTCAAGCCTTTATTTTCGCGGCTTTCAACTCCTGTCATCTCGACTTGTTTGTGTGTTTGTCGTGACAACGGATGCGCATTATAGGGAGTTTTCCGGCGCTGGCAACAACTATTTCAAAAAAAGCTTCCAACCGAGCAGTTATTAGACAAAAACAGCCTATCAGGCTTTTTTTTAATCTAAAAAACAGAAAAAGAGGTAGATTTTCCACCTCTTTTTTACCTTTATTATGTCTTTTATATTGCCCTAGTGACATTTTCACTCGATAAGTGCCTATATAGATAGCTATCTATAAGTCCCCACTGAGTAGACTGAGCAAAAAACATCATTGTTTTGCAATAATGTGGTCGTTTTCCAGATCTAATGTCACTAACTTACCGGGAACCAGTGCACCAGAAAGTATTTGTTGAGCCAATGGGTTTTCAATCTCTTGTTGGATAGCCCGTTTTAATGGACGTGCTCCATATACAGGGTCAAAACCCGCTTCACTCAGTTTCTCTAATGCCGACGATGTCATGGTAACTTGATAGCCCCGTTCTTCCAGACGCTTATATAAACGCTGCAATTGAATACTCGTAATGGATTTTAGATGTTCTTTTCCTAATGGATGGAATACCACGACTTCATCGATTCGGTTAATAAATTCAGGTCGGAAGTGATGACCCACGATCTCCATCACCATATCTTTCATTCCGGCATAATCCAGTACGCCAAAGCGTTCCTGAATCATGTCTGAACCCAGATTAGATGTCATAATTACGACAGTATTACGAAAATCAACCGTTCTTCCCTGACCGTCGGTCAAACGACCATCATCCAACACTTGCAACAATATATTGAAAACATCCGGATGCGCTTTTTCAACTTCATCAAGCAAGATGACTGAATAAGGACGACGGCGTACTGCTTCTGTCAGATAACCGCCTTCCTCATAGCCAATATATCCGGGAGGTGCTCCCACCAGCCTGGAGACAGAATGTTTTTCCATAAATTCAGACATGTCGATACGTACCATTGCATCGTCACTATCAAACAGGAAATTGGCTAATGCTTTACACAGCTCCGTTTTACCAACGCCTGTCGGCCCTAAAAACATGAAAGAGCCAATCGGACGATTTGGATCCGATAAACCAGCACGACTGCGGCGAATTGCGTTTGCTACTGCATCAACAGCCTCATTTTGCCCAATTACACGTTTATGTAATTCATGCTCCATACGCAATAGTTTATCTTTTTCACTTTCCAGCATTCTGGATACTGGAATCCCTGTCCAGCGAGCAAGGATTTCAGCAATTTCAGCATCAGTCACTTTGTTACGCAGCAGTTTCATTGAGTGATTTTCTGCTGTTGTTGCTACTTCTAACTGTTTTTCCAATTCTGGAATTTTCCCGTACTGGATTTCAGACATTCTAGCCAAGTCACCAACGCGACGGGCTTTTTCCAATTCTATACGGGCATTTTCTAATTCAGCTTTGATGTTTTGAGTACCAGTAAGCTCAGCTTTTTCTGCTTTCCACTCTTCTTCCAGTTCAGAATATTCGCGCTCTTTTTCCACCAGCTCTTCATTCAGCATATCAAGGCGCTTTTTACTCGCTTCATCCGATTCTTTTTTTAGCGCCTGCTGTTCGAGTTTTAACTGAATAATCCTGCGTTCCAGACGATCCAACGCTTCTGGTTTTGAATCCATCTGCATACGCAGGCTGGCTCCGGCTTCGTCAATCAAGTCAATCGCTTTATCAGGTAACATGCGATCTGAAATATAACGATGAGATAATGTCGCCGCTGCCACAATTGCCGGATCAGTTATCTGAACATGGTGGTGAAGTTCATAGCGTTCTTTAAGACCGCGTAGAATAGCAATAGTATCCTCAACGGTAGGCTCAGCAACATAAACCTTCTGGAAACGACGCTCCAGCGCCGCATCTTTCTCAATATACTGGCGATATTCGTCTAAGGTCGTCGCACCGACACAATGCAGCTCACCACGCGCTAGTGCCGGTTTCAGCATATTGCCAGCATCCATCGCACCATCTGCCTTACCGGCACCTACCATCGTATGTAATTCATCGATAAACAGAATGACCGAACCTTCCTGTTTGGAGAGATCGTTCAAAACGCCTTTCAGACGCTCTTCAAATTCTCCCCGATATTTAGCTCCCGCCAATAATGCGCCCATATCAAGGGACAGAACTCTTTTGTTTTTCAGCCCTTCAGGAACTTCACCATTAACAATCCGCTGTGCCAGCCCTTCGACGATAGCTGTTTTCCCAACGCCCGGCTCACCTATCAAAACGGGATTGTTCTTGGTTCGGCGTTGCAGTACCTGAATTGTCCGTCGAATTTCCTCATCACGCCCAATTACAGGATCAAGTTTGCCTTGTTCGGCTCGTTCAGTGAGATCTATTGTGTACTTTTTTAGTGCCTGACGTTGGTCTTCGGCACTCTGATCATTTACTTTTTCACCACCGCGCATCATTTCTATTGCCTTAGTGATTTTATCTTTTGTTGCTCCCGCAGCTTTTAATATGTCACTTAACGTTCCACGTTCTTCCAGTGCTGCCAGAACAAAGAGTTCAGAAGAAATAAAGTTATCACCTGCTTTCTGAGCAAGTTTGTCGCACAGGTTTAAATAACGCCCTAATTCATTGGATACCTGTACATCACCGCCACTCCCTTCTACTTTTGGTAGTCTGTCCAAAGCGAGATTCAGTCGATCATGCAAGTTTCCTGTATCAATCCCGGCAGACATTAATAAAGGACGAACAGAGCCACCCTCTTGACTGAGCAACGCACTCATCAAGTGGATAGGTTCGATGAATTGATTATCACGCCCTAATGCGAAGGATTGGGCGTCAGCGAGAGCAAGCTGGAATTTATTAGTAAGACGATCCAGACGCATAACACCTCCAATACTGGTCAGAATTTGCTACTGGAGATTAAATAAGGTCATTCCTTAAATATTCAAGGTTCTCTGAAAAGTAAATTGGAAACTGCGATATGCACCAAAGACCGCCCTGCGCGATAGATCATTTCAACCAGATTAAAGTTGCCATACGTCCGGTAACACCATCACGACGATAAGAAAAAAAAGTCTTTTCTTCTGAGACCGTGCAAGCCGCGCCTCCAAAAACGTTTTTTATCCCAATAGACTTCAACTTTAATCTAGCCAGTAAATAGATATTTGCCAGAAATTTCATCCCATAAGGTGTAAAAGCCTGCTCCAGATTAGGATCTGTTGCCAGAAAGGCTTCCATAACCTCACGCCCAACCTCAAACTTTTCAGGGCCAATAGCCGGCCCCAGCCATGCCTGAATCATATCGGGTTTTGTCGTAAATTGAGCCACCGTATTTTCCAACACACCGGCACATAATCCACGCCATCCCGCATGAGCTGCTGCGACTTCATCACCTTCGACGGAACAAAAAAGTACAGGCAGGCAATCTGCTGTCATTACAGCACATACCTGCCCAACTTGATTGGTATAAACTGCATCAGCCTGATTATTTTCCACTGACTGCCCTTCTAGCCTGATAACCCGTGTTCCATGTACTTGTTCCAACCAGACAGGCTGATGTGGCAATCGTGCATATTCCATCAACCGTTCACGGTTTCGCTCCACGTATAGAGGATCATCGCCAACGTGAAGGCCTAAATTCAGGCTCTCATAGGGAGGGAGACTCATCCCCCCCGCCCGGGTCGTACTACACGCGCCAACACCCTTAGGCTGTGGCCAGTCAGGAAAAATCAGTGGTGTCATTTAACTACCAATCCATTTCATCTTTAAAAATTTCAGCATCCGCTTTCATCACATCAATCAGCTTCACCATATCGTCAGGTAATGGCGCGTGCCATTCCATCTCAATACCTGTGATCGGATGATAAAGACGCAGCATAGTCGCGTGCAACGCCTGACGGTCAAAGTTGCGCATCACTTCGCGAAATTCCTCAGAAGCTCCTTTCAGAGGACGAGGACGACCACCGTAAAGCTGATCTCCAACCAATGGATGTTTAATATGTGACATATGCACACGAATTTGGTGTGTTCTGCCCGTCTCCAGACGTAAACGAAGACGGGTATGTGCCCGGAAATGTTCCATAACCCGATAGTGAGTCACTGCAGGTTTACCCATCGGATGAACAGCCATATGTGTCCGCTTTGTCGGATGGCGAGATATCGGTTCTTCTACGATCCCACCTGCTGTCATATGCCCCAGCGCAATGGCTTCATATTCACGGGTAATTTCACGTAATTGCAGGGATTCGACCAGACGAGTCTGTGCCGGAACTGTTTTTGCAACTACCATCAGGCCTGTCGTATCCTTATCAAGACGATGAACAATGCCTGCCCGGGGAACATCTGCAATCTCCGGATAACGATATAGCAGAGCATTCAGTATCGTGCCATCAGGGTTTCCGGCTCCCGGATGTACAACTAAATCACGGGGTTTATTAATAACCAGAATATCGTCATCTTCATAGACAACGTTCAGTTCTATATCCTGCGGTTCCCAACGGGCATCTTCTTCAATGATAGCATCAATAGAAATTTCTTCTCCGCCCAGTACTTTTTCCTTTGGCTTATTAATTATTTTGCCATTAACCTGAACTTTATCATTCAAGATCCACTCTTTTATACGTGAGCGGGAATAATCAGGTAACAATTCAGCCAAAGCTTGATCTAAACGCTGACCGAGCTGAGATTCAGCGACTGTCGTATTAAGTCGTATTTGTTGTGCCATATATAACTTCTATATTTTACGTTGAGTTTTGACGGCGAGGCCGTTTCATTTAAAATAGTGTGCTATTGTACTCTATCTTTCGCCGGGAGCTTCGCGGATAGTCTCCCAGAAAACAATCAGAGGGTAATCAACACGTGATGATTCGCATGAAATATCTGGTGGCAGCGACCACATTGAGCCTGGTTTTATCTGGGTGCTCCAGCAATAAAGAGGCTGTTCCTGATATCCCGCCATCTCAAATTTATTCAAACGGGCAGGAAAAACTGCAAGACGGTAACTATAAAGCGGCTATCAAGCAATTGGAATCCCTGGATAACCGTTATCCTTTCGGCCCCTATTCTCAGCAGGTTCAGCTGGATTTAATTTATGCTTATTATAAGTCAGCAGAATTTCCTCTCGCTCTTGCATCCATTGAACGTTTCATGCGCCTGAACCCAACCCACCCGCATATTGACTATGTAATGTATATGCGTGGTCTGGTATTACAGGCGATGGATGATAACCTTCTGCAGGACTTTTTGGGCCTTGACCGCTCAGACCGTGATCCTGAAAATGCCCGTGCCGCATTCCGCGATTTCAGTCAATTGGTACGGTATTACCCTAACAGCCAGTATGTAGCCGATGCCTACAAACGTTTAGTCTTTCTGAAAGATCGTTTAGCTAAACATGAGCTTGCCGTTGTTCAATATTACACTAAACGTGGCGCTTACGTCGCAGTCGTCAACCGTACAGAGCAAATGCTACAGAATTATCCGGATACCCAATCAACCAGAGAAGCGCTGCCTTATATGGAAAAGGCATACAAAGCTCTGGGGCTTGAAACCGAATCACATAAAGTTGCGGCATTAATTGCTGCCAATCCAGTCTAGAATTTCGAAAGCACATCGTTTCAAAAGAACGTCATAAAAATAGCAGCTATGTGGCTGCTATTTTTTTAGGGGAGAACATTATAACCGGACAGAAATCTATTTAAATTCCAGAATTATTTCTTAAGTTGATAATACCATAACTGATCGATAATGACGCATTACTTCTCTCTTAGCAACAAATATTGTCCATATCTTCATCATTAATCACAATTTCGCTTATCCACGTCAGCATCCCCGAATAAAAGTGATTTAGATCATTCTTTTTCTCCAAAAGCGAGTTATGCTGGAGCCATCAAAGACGGAGCAACAGAAGAAAGAGGTAACTATATGTTAGTAAACATAACCAGCAAACAAATGGAAATTACCCCCGCGATTCGTAGTCATGTGGAAGACCGTCTAAATAAGTTGAACAAATGGCAAGTCAATCTAATCAATCCACATATTGTACTTTCAAAAGAGCCACAAGGATTTTTGGTCGATGCCACGATTGGCACGCCAAATGCTACGCTGGTTGCAAGTGCCAAACATGAAGATATGTATGCTGCTATCAATGAATTGCTGATGAAATTAGAACGCCAACTTAATAAAGTTCAGCATAAAGGAGAAGCCCGCAGAGCAGAGCATAGTGTGAAAGAATCCAATCTTAATCTGGAAATATAACCTGTTTTGTTTTCTCAACGCGCTCAATGGGCGCGTTTTATTGTTCTTTTATTCCTGTATCCCTTTTCCCCATCTATTGACATACCTGAGTAAATAGGTTAATTAAAGTACACTATTTGATTCTGCAAAAATTAAGATATAAATGACATGAATATTAAACTGTTTTTCTTCTTTTTCTTTTTTACCTTCCTATGAGGAGGTTTCTCGTTTTTAAAAGATAAAAAGAAGACGAACCAGAAAACCTCCCTACCAACGGGAGGTTTTTTTTTACAGACCATAATTTATATACACAATGGATTTCAAGATGCGTCACGGCGGCAAGAGAGTTCATCCTCAGGAGCATAGATAACCTTATGTTTATAAAAACGGTGACTGGGGTGAGCGAGCGCAGCCAACAAAGAGGCAACTTGAAAGACGAAGTGTATAGCCCCGCTAGATTACGGGTTGCAATTTGAAAGATACAAATTACTTTTATAATAAAAATGTCAGGAATGTACTATGGAACGAGATTTAATTAACATTCGTAAAAAAATCAGCAGCATTGATGCTGATTTACTGGATCTTCTAGCACAACGCCGGCAATTAGCCTGTGATGTTGCACAGACAAAACTTCATGATAATCGCCCGATACGGGATAAAAATCGGGAACGAGAATTACTGGATGTGTTAATTGATAAAGGTAAATCTCGTGGGTTGGATGGGTTTTACATTACCCGCCTGTTCCAAATGATCATTGAAGATTCAGTACTGACACAGCAAGCCCTGCTACAGCAACATCTGAACCAGACACCTTATGATACGGCACGAATTGCCTTTCTTGGCCCAAAAGGTTCTTATTCTCATCTTGCAGCCCGCCAGTTTTCGGCACGACATTTCAATCAGTTAATTGAATGTAGCTGTCATAAATTTCCTGATATCTTTTCATTAGTGGAAATTGGTCAGGCTGATTACGGTATCCTGCCACTGGAAAATACCAGTTCCGGAGCAATAAATGATGTTTATGACCTGTTGCAGCACACTCCATTATCTTTGGTAGGAGAAATTACTCTGCCGATCAATCACTGCTTATTGGTTAGCAAAGAGAGTGATATTTCTAAGATAAAAACAGTCTACAGTCACCCTCAGCCATTCCAGCAATGCAGCCAATATCTTAATCAGTTCCCGCACTGGAATATCATCTATTGTGAAAGTACTGCCGTTGCCATGCAAAAGGTAACTGAAATAGATTCACCGGATGTGGCGGTATTAGGAAGTGAAGCCGGAGGCGCACTTTATGGACTGAAGGTTTTAGAAAATAATCTGGCAAACCAACAAAATAATAGCACCCGTTTTATTGTTGTCGCCCAGAAACCGATTGAAGTATCAGATCAGGTTCCGGCAAAAACGACTTTTATTATGTCCACGGGACAGCAGGCCGGCGCTCTGGTTGACGCACTCATTATCTTAAAAAAGCACAATATTATTATGAGCAAACTGGAATCACGCCCGATAAACGGTAAGCCATGGGAAGAGATGTTTTATATTGATGTTCAGGCCAATATTCGTTCCATGAAAATGCAACAGGCTCTTAAGGAATTGTCTGGAATCACCCACTTTTTGAAAATATTAGGATGTTATCCCTCAGAAAATGTCCCCTCGGCCGATCCATTCTGAATAGTAAACCGGATGGCAACATCCGGCTTTTCCTTCATAGCAACCGATTCACTTATACTCGATTATCATTAGCCTGCTGTAAGAGTGCCCGGCTCTCTTTCATAAACCGGTTTGCCTCATCACCAAACCATTCGCTCACTTGATTAAAGCTTGCAATAAATGCTTTTTTATCCTGATTTTCCAAAAGCGCCAAAGCCTGACCGAAGCTCTGATGATAACGACGAATCAGTTCGAGATTTTCAGGACTGGACATAATAATATCTGCATACAATTGTGGGTCCTGAGCAAATAATCGGCCAACCATAGCCAGTTCCAGACGATAAATGGGTGAAGACAGCGCTAATAGTTGCTGTAGGTCGATATCTTCTTTTAACAGATGCCGTCCATAAGAAAAAGTGGTGAAATGACGTAGTGCCTGAATAAAACTCATATTTTTATCATGTTGCTCTGCATCGATTTTATGTAGTCGAGCGCCCCAGACTGATATTTGTTCCAGAAACCACTGGTATGATTCGGGCTGTCGGCCATCACAAAAAACAACTACTTGCTTAGCAAAACTCCCCACGTCCGGCCCAAACATCGGGTGTAATCCCAGAACAGGCCCTTTGTGTACATCAAGCATAGCCTGAAGTGGCTTTTGTTTGATAGAAGCCAAATCCACCAGAATGCACTCTTCAGGCAAAGGGGGTAAACGGTGGATAATATCTTCAGTTAAATGGATAGGTACGCTGATAATGACCATACCAGCACCAGCTAAAATAGTTTCAGCCTGTTCCCAGTCATTCGCCTCAAGGACCCTGACTTCGTAATCTGATAAAGTCAACAATCTGCTAAATAACCGGCCCATTTTTCCAGAACCACCAACAATGACAATAGGTCCTATATCAGCATTGAGCTTTTTGAAGCCTTTATCATTTTCACTGGCATAAGACTCACGCATAATACGGCGCAGAATATCTTCAATTAAATCCGGAGAAATCCCCAGTATTTCTGCCTCCTGGCGGCGAGAAGCCAGCATACTGGCCTCCCTTTCGGGTGCATAAATCGGTAAACCAAGCTGACTCTTCACCTCACCGACTTCAGCAACCAAATCCATTCGTCTGGAAAGTAAATTGAGCAGAGCTTTGTCTACCTCATCAATTTTTTCCCGCAATTGCGATAATTCTGCTGCCATGTCAATTACCCTGCCTGTTTCATCGTTATGTTTCGTTTTGATAAGTGCGGCTTGATTTGCTGATGTAATTTTCTTAATACCTGCTCCGTCGTTTCCCAGCTAATACAAGCATCAGTGACAGAAACACCATATTGCATTTCAGAACGGGTTAGCTCGGAAGACTGGTTTCCTTCATTAATATGACTTTCTAACATGATACCAATGATGGATTGATTCCCTTGCATAATTTGCTCAGCGACAGAATCCACAACAACACTTTGACGGCGAAAATCTTTATTAGAGTTACCGTGACTACAATCAATCATCAGTGATGGGACTAAACCTGCCTTAACCATCTGATTTTCACAGTCACGCACATGCTCAGCACTATAATTAGGCTCCGCTCCACCACGTAATATTATATGGCCGTTTGGATTACCCCGGGTTTGCAGCAGGCACACCTGACCAGACTGATTTATTCCCATAAAGCGATGTGGCATTGAGGCAGCTTTCATCGCATTAATCGCTGTATTTAGATTACCATCCGTACCATTTTTAAAACCAACTGATACTGATAAGCCTGAAGCCATCTCACGGTGAGTCTGAGACTCAGTCGTTCTTGCTCCAATCGCTGACCAACTAAAAAGATCGCCCAAATATTGAGGGTTGTTAGGGTCAAGTGCTTCATTTGCCAGTGGCAAACCCATTTCTACCAGATTCAGTAATAAACGACGGGCAATATGTAATCCGCCATCCATATCAAACGACCCATCCATATAAGGATCACTGATCAAGCCTTTCCAGCCAACAGTAGTACGAGGTTTTTCGAAATAGACACGCATAACAATATACAGACAATCGCTCAGTTCGGCAGAAAGTGATTTCAGGCGTTGGGCATAATCAAGAGCGGCATCCACATCATGAATAGAACATGGACCACATACTACCAACAAACGGGGATCATCATGATGGATGATATCTGCAATAGTATTACGCGCGTTTGTAATCGCATTCAAGTCACTGCTACTCAATGGATATTTTAGTTTCAGCTCTTCCGGTGTAATCAGAACTTGTTCATCGAGAATGTGAATGTTATTAAGCGCATCTTTTTGCATGATCATTTTTCATACCTGCTTTATTTGTCTGTTTAAGTTTTTAGCATCTGCCGAATAACATACCATGCTCCGTAAAGAATACAATCCGATTGTTTATATTTTTTTACGAAAGTGTAAATTTTACTTTACATCAAACCTTCCTGGTAATTGATATTAATCAATGCATAAATAATTCACATATATTCTAATTATCAATAGAAATATATTAAACAGACTGAACGTTAATGACTGAATAATATATTTAACAATTAAACCTCCAATAGCAATATTTTATTAACCATTGATTAATTATTTATAAAAAAGTTAATTACCTTTAAAAATCAGTTGATAAAAACAAGATCTTAATCCCGTTTTTATATTTTTATTTTAATAATATTAACATGTGTTTTTAATGTTAATTAGAAACTATAAAAAAACATTTATGAAGAATGGTTGAATAACTCTGTCTAAAAGAAGTGGGTTATCAACGTTCATTTTTTACTCATTCATTAAGGATAGATATGATAACGCTGCAATTTGCCATAATAATTATATGCTTATTGATAGGTACGCGTTATGCGGGCATGGGATTGGGGCTGATCAGTGGCATCGGGCTTTTTATACTGACATTTATTTTTGGATTAGAGCCAGGTAAGCCACCAGTTGATGTAATGCTAACTATTCTTGCAGTGATCGGCTGCGCATCTGTTTTACAAACTGCAGGTGGCCTGAATGTGATGATGCAGTGTGCTGAACGCCTTCTACGCCGCCATCCACAACACATTACTATTTTAGCGCCACTCACTACATGGATGTTAACTTTCCTTTGTGGCACAGGCCATGTGGTTTATACCATGTTCCCTATCATCGGTGATATCGCCTTAAAAAAAGGCATTCGCCCTGAACGTCCGATGGCAGTCGCATCTGTTGCCTCACAAATGGCAATTACAGCCTCTCCTGTTTCTGTTGCCGTCGTTTCTTTAGTATCAATTATCGCGGCCAGTCATGGTATCGGCCATGCCTACGGGATCTTAGAAATCCTGACCATTTCAATTCCTGCATCACTGACCGGGGTTGTACTTGCTGCATTATGGAGTTTACGTCGAGGCAAGGACTTAGATAAAGACGAAGAATTTCAGGAAAAAATTAAAGATCCTAAACAACGAGAATTTATCTACGGTAATTCAGAAACTCTGTTAGATCAGGTCTTTCCTAAACAGGCATACAGAGCCACCTGGATCTTTTTCGCTGCCATTGCAGTCGTGGTGATGTTCGGTGCATGTACTGAATTACGTCCTGTTTTTGAAGTAAAAGGGGAATTAAAGCCACTCTCTATGAATCTGGTTATCCAGATGATGATGCTGATCGCGGGTTCAATCATTTTGATGACCTGTAAAGTCAAAACCAGCGAAATAGCTAATAGTGCCGTATTCAAAGCCGGAATGGTTGCTATCTTTTCTGTTTTTGGTGTTGCATGGATGAGTGATACCTTCTTTCATGCACATTTAGGTGATTTGAAACTGGTATTGGAAGATATTGTTCAGGCAAAACCCTGGACTTATGCATTAGTGCTGTTTCTGGTGTCAAAATTAGTTAACAGCCAGGCCGCAGCTTTGACCGCAATTGCTCCAATGGGATTACAGCTTGGTGTTGACCCTAAACTTTTGATTGCCTTCTTCCCGGCGGCTTATGGTTATTTTGTTTTGCCTACCTATCCAAGTGATTTGGCCTGCATCGGTTTTGACCGCTCAGGTACAACAAAAATCGGGAAATTTATCATCAACCATAGCTTTCTTGTGCCGGGCCTGATTGGTGTTAGTAGTGCCTGTACGGTAGGGTATGTTTTAGTCAGCACTTTTATGTGATTTCACAACAAGTAACACCGTTTACTAAAAATATTTAGCAGTAGACGGTGTTATTTTTGATAAAGTTCTTAACCTTTTCTACTTATCCAAAATCTTTACATGAACTTCATCAGATTTTACTTCGATATGTATATTTACTGAATCTCCATTATTGAGCATTGCGTGCGCATTATAAACTCCATCAGATAGTTTCTCATCAATATTAACATTTTGACATTTAATGTTATTGACGTTATTCATGTAATGAAAGTTATTCGGTTCACGAAGCATATTATACAAATGTAACTGCATCGCATTATTATTATACTCTTGGCTATAAATATCAGTAACAACAGAACATGCTGTTTCAGCCACCATTTGGCTAGAAACATGTTTGAAAGAAATAATGATTGATAATACAAATGTGAGTAACCATCCAATAAAATAACCTTTATCGGTCTTTAGAAATGTTGCTCTTTTCCATAAATATAATGGCGTTAAAAGAATAAAATATAAAAAACCTTTTGGTATTTTCCGATTTTGACTCTTCAGTAAAATATCATCTGCAAGCCAAAGAGAAATATTAAGCCCTGCATATATCCACCAATCAAATTCTGTATCAGCCAACACTTCTACTATCGAACCCACGATAGGCAAAGCCACAATACCCCATACAGGCCAGTTACTTACAGGTCTCACGGGCTCATTATTATTTTGAATATTTTCGCTGGGTACTCCTGACTCCATTTTCTTTTCTCCATTAACAATAAATGTATCAATGATATTCATTAATAATTTTTAATGAATTAAAAAACACACAATTGTTCGTAACAGTATTCGGTGAATTAAGCTGGAGAAGGAAGAGTATGAAGAATGGTTATAATATGGTGATTTGTGGGCTGGATGGCGATTAACGTTATGTAATAAGTATATTATTAAAAAGGCCAGCAAATTGCTGGCCTATAACTTTCGGATGTAGCAAAAGCGTATTATTTAGCGCCCAGACGCTCTTTAATACGAGCTGCCTTACCAGAACGCTCACGCAGGTAGTACAGTTTAGCTCTGCGAACAGCACCACGACGTTTAACATGGATGCTGTCTACGACTGGGGAGTGAGTCTGGAATACACGCTCAACGCCTTCGCCGTTAGAAATCTTACGAACAGTGAATGCAGAGTGCAGACCGCGGTTACGAATCGCGATAACCACGCCCTCGAATGTCTGCAGACGCTTTTTAGAACCTTCAACGACCCATACCTTAACTTCCACGGTGTCACCCGGACGGAATGAAGGTACGTCTTGCTTCATCTGCTCTTGTTCAAGTTGTTTAATAATGTTGCTCATAATAACTCTCTTACCCTAGGTAAACTGATATATCAGAGACATTCCTTTATTGGACATGTCTAGATTAATTCGTTGCCTGATCCTGATATTCCTGTTGGAATTCAGCCAGCAACATCCTTTGCTCGTCAGTCAGAGCTAGGCTTTCTAGAAGTTCGGGCCTTCTTAGCCAAGTACGACCCAGTGATTGTTTCAAGCGCCAGCGATCAATTTGGGCATGATTTCCTGACAGTAAAACTGCCGGGACTTCCATCCCATCCAACACTTCAGGGCGGGTATAATGCGGGCAATCCAACAGCCCGTCAGCAAACGAGTCCTCTTCTGCCGATGCCTGACGCCCCAACACCCCTGGGATAAACCGGGATATGGAATCAATCATTGTCATAGCAGGAAGTTCTCCCCCGCTGAGAACGTAATCCCCGATAGACCATTCTTCGTCAATTTCGGTTTGGATAACGCGCTCATCAATACCTTCATAACGACCGCAAACCAGAATTAATTTCTCATTTGCTGCCAGTTCGCAAACTCCCTGTTGGTCGAGTTTACGTCCCTGAGGTGAAAGATATATCACCTTTGCACCAACACCAGCCGCTGCTTTAGCTGCCTGAATGGCTTCCCGTAATGGTTGCACCATCATCAGCATGCCAGGACCACCACCATAAGGGCGATCATCCACAGTACGATGCCTGTCGTAGGTAAAATCCCGCGGACTCCAGCAATCGATACTGAGCAGGCCATTTTTCACTGCCCGACCAGTTACCCCGTAATCGGTTATTGCGCGGAACATTTCAGGAAACAGGCTAATTACCCCAATCCACATATAGCGTCCCACTTCTCAACCGGTTTACCGGAGATTAAAAACTAGGATCCCAATCTACTTCAATAGTTTTGGTAGCGAGATCAACTTTCTTGATAACCTGCCCATCAAGAAACGGAATCAACCGCTCCTTGATACCGAATGCATCTTTCAGGTTTGCCTTGATTACCATCACATCGTTAGACCCGGTTTCCATCATATCCTGGACAATGCCAAGGTTATAACCCGCCGTATTGATTACCTGGCAACCTGTGAGGTCTTTCCAGTAATAATCACCGTCTTCCAGTTCTGGTAATTGGGATGAATCCACCACTATTTCACTGTTGGTGAACAGATTAGCGGCATCCCGATCATCAACACCTTTAATTTTGATGATCAAATCCTGATTGTGATATTTCCATGTTTCCAGCTCAACGTGTTGCCACTGACCGGAACGCTGAATAAACCACGGTTGATATTCAAAGATGTCTTCGGCTTGTTCGGTGGAGGAAAAAACTCTGAGCCAACCACGTATGCCGTACGCTGACCCTAATTTCCCCAACACGATTGGATCAACAGGGTGCTCCAGGCCAGATTGTTTGCTCATTGTTACCACCGCGACAGATTAAGCTGCTTTTTTAGCGTCTTTGATCAGTGCCGCAACACGATCAGACACAGATGCACCCAGACCAACCCAATGTTCGATACGGTCCAGATCTAAACGCAGAGCTTCAGCATTCCCTGATGCGATAGGGTTGAAGAAACCAACGCGCTCAATGAAGCGACCATCACGCGCATTGCGGCTGTCGGTCACTACTACTTGATAAAACGGACGCTTTTTAGCGCCACCACGAGCTAAACGAATTGTTACCATAACATCCTCATTAGTTATCAAAACAACCAGACTCCATCGAGGAACGGAGTCCGGCTGTCCATGAAAAAGCCCGAAAATTTTACTCACTTTGGCGCAAAAAGCAATCCAAAGAGCATTTTCTTTCGAAATTTGTTGATTATCGCCCCATGAAACCAGGTGGCAGCATGCCTTTCATGCTCCGCATCATTTTTGCCATTCCACCCTTCTTCATTTTTTTCATCATGCGCTGCATTTCATCAAACTGTTTCAGTAAACGGTTAACATCCTGCACCTGGGTACCGGAACCCATTGCAATACGGCGTTTGCGCGATCCTTTGATAATTTCTGGTTTTTCACGTTCCTTGCGGGTCATTGAATTGATGATGGCTTCCATCTTAACCAGAACTTTGTCATCCATTTGAGATTTGACAGCATCAGGAACCTGAGACATGCCCGGCATCTTGCTCAACATACTTGCCATACCGCCCATGTTGCGCATTTGCTTAAGCTGATCAAGAAAATCAGTTAGATCAAACCCATCACCTTTTTTCAGTTTTGATGCCAGTTTTTCTGCCTGACTCCGGTCAACTTTGCTTTCAATCTCTTCGATTAAAGAAAGCATATCCCCCATACCTAAGATCCGCGATGCAATGCGGTCAGGATGGAAAGGTTCCAGAGCATCCGTCTTTTCACCAACACCAAGGAATTTAATTGGCTTACCCGTAATATGCCGGATAGAAAGTGCAGCACCGCCACGAGCATCACCATCGACTTTAGTCAGTACAACCCCTGTCAGTGGTAACGCTTCATTAAATGCTTTGGCCGTGTTTGCAGCATCCTGCCCCGTCATTGCATCGACAACGAACAGGGTTTCAATAGGTTTGATTGCCGCATGAACGTCTTTAATTTCATCCATCATGGCTTCATCGACATGCAGACGCCCTGCTGTATCGACCAAAAGCACATCATAGAATTTCAGTTTGGCATGCTGGGTGGCTTTATTAACAATATCAACCGGTTTTTCTTGTGGGTCTGACGGGAAAAAATCAATTCCAACAGTTTCTGACAACGTTTCCAGCTGCTTGATCGCTGCCGGGCGATATACGTCAGCAGAAACAACCAGTACTTTTTTCTTACTTTTTTCTTTCAGCAGTTTACCCAGTTTTGCAACGCTGGTTGTCTTACCGGCACCCTGCAAACCCGCCATCAGAATGACTGCCGGGGGCTGAACAGCAAGATTCAATTCGCTGTTCACCTCTCCCATCGCCTTTACCAGTTCATTTTGAACAATTTTGACGAATTCCTGCCCGGGGGTTAGACTTTTGTTAACTTCATGCCCTACCGCGCTTTCTTTGACTCTTGAAATGAAATCACGCACTACAGGTAACGCAACATCTGCTTCAAGTAAAGCCATGCGAACTTCGCGCAGCGTATCTTTAATATTGTCTTCAGTCAGCCGTCCACGACCGCTGATATTGCGCAATGTGCGCGATAGTCTGTCAGTTAAATTATCAAACATTGTCTCAGCTCAGATATCTACAAGTGGGTCTACCTGTAAGGCAAATTTAGTGAATTATAACACGATGATTATGTAATCTCTGCAAAGAGATTCCCAAGTATGATTAACAACGGTTGGAGGCTATCCTCGCTGACGGTATACTTAAATTTTAAGTTAACTCTAATACTATTGCGAAAACGAAAAACTTTATGCCAGTATTTTCAATCATTGCCTCACTTGCTTATCTCATTAGCCTGACACTCGTTGTGCCGGGCTTATTGCGGCAACAAAACAGTTATCAAAAACTGGCTCTGCTTTTCGCAATTGTCGCTCTCTTCAATCATGGGATATCCCTAAAATATCAGGTGTTCCATGTCAGTAGTGGCCAAAATCTGACCTTGCTGAATTTAGGTTCTATGGTCAGCTTACTGGTCTGTATCATCATGACGATTGTTGCCTTTCGTGGTCGTGCCTGGTTTTTACTGCCGATTGTTTACAGCTTTGCCGTGATAAATTTGATACTGGCAAGCATGGTACCCGGTGAATTCATTACTCATCTTGAAGGAAGCATTGGCCTATTTATACATATTGGACTGGCATTACTGGGGTATGCCACGTTACTGATTGCAGCACTTTATGCGCTACAGATTAGCTGGCTGGATAATCGTCTGAAAAAGAAAAAGCTCACTTTCTCGCCGGGAATGCCCCCATTAATGACTATTGAACGCAAAATGTTTCACATTATCCAGGTTGGCGTAGTTTTACTAACATTGACGTTATGTACAGGCATCATGTATATGGATAATGTTTTCAATAAAGAAAATATCCATAAATCGGTTTTGTCCCTCCTCGCATGGTTTATCTATATCATGTTGCTTTGGGGACATTATCGTGAAGGATGGCGCGGTAAACGTGTTATTTGGTTTAATTTGATTGGTGCATTTATCCTGACACTTGCTTTTTTTGGTAGCAGGTTATTGCAACAATTCATGACTTATTAAACCCGCTGCCAGCTTATATAAACATTAGGAAGGAACTCTGCTTTGGAGCATGTCTCAACAGGCACATTAATTATTGTTCTTGTCATCATGGTTATCATTTCTGCCTACTTTTCTGCCTCAGAAACCGGCATGATGACAATAAACCGTTATCGCTTACGTCATTTAGCTAAACAAGGTAGCAATCCTGCACGGAGAGTGGAATCGCTGCTCCGCCACCCTGACAGGCTCATCAGCCTGATCCTGATCGGTAATAACCTTGTCAATATTCTGGCATCCTCACTGGCTACCATTGTGGGTATGCGTCTTTATGGTGATGCCGGAGTTGCGATCGCAACCGGGATACTGACTTTTGTGATTCTGGTTTTCGCGGAAGTTATGCCTAAAACTATCGCAGCGCTATACCCGGAAAAAGTTGCCTTTCCAAGCAGTTTATTACTGCGCCCACTACAGAAAATCATGCTGCCGATTGTGTGGGCATTTAATAAGATTACTTTACTGTTTATGCGCTGTCTGGGGATCAAAGTTTCTGGCATCCGCAATGATTCAGTCAGTAAAGATGAACTGAGAACGATTGTTAATGAATCAAACACCAACCTCTCACGCCGTAATCAGGATATGCTGATCTCGATACTGGATCTTGAGAAAGTCACTGTTGGTGACATAATGGTTCCCCGTAATGAAATTGTCGGTATTGATATTAATGATGACTGGAAATCCGTTATACGTCAGTTGACGCATTCGCCACATGGCAGAATTGTGTTGTACCGGAATTCGCTGGATGATGCCATTGGCATGCTGCGTGTACGTGAAGCCTACCGTCTCATGATGGAGAAAAAAGAATTTACGAAAAAAAATCTGATCAGAGCTGCGGATAAAATTTATTTCATTCCTGTCAGTACACCATTAAATGCTCAGTTGGTTAACTTCCAGCGTAATAAGCAAAAAGCGAGTCTGGCTGTTGATGAGTATGGGGACATTCAAGGGCTAGTGACTGTAGAAGACATTCTGGAAGAAATCGTTGGCGATTTTACCACTTCGATGTCTCCTTCTCTGGCAGAAGAAGTCTTACCTCAAAGTGATGGCACGGTTCTGGTTGACGGTACAGCCAATATCCGTGAATTAAATAAAGCATTTGACTGGACACTGCCGGCTGACGGACCACGCACAATGAACGGTATGATTCTGGAAGAGTTAGGCGAAATTCCGGAGTTGAATGTTCAAGTGCAGATCAACGATTACAATTTTGAAATTCTTTCTGTCAATGACAATGTTATCAAAAAAGTACGTGTAACACCGATGAAGCAGGGAGCTGCTAAAAATACTAAAGCCAGTAGCTGATTGATAACATATCAAATCTGGCCGTAGAACAGTGTCTTTACGGCCAGAATAACAAATCTTACTATATTCAGCTTAATTCAACTCATACTACACTTGCAGTTCAACCAGTTTTTCTTCCGGTAAAGCCAGTTCATCATTTTTATTAACACGAACATCTGCATTCAGAATGTGGCGGGCAATATCCTGTGCTTCCTGCAAAGAATGCATTTCATAAGTACCACACTGGTAAACATTCAATTCAGGAATTTGTTTCTGATCCTGGACTTTCAGTACATCGGCCATCGCACCTTTCCATGCTTCAGCGACTCTCGATTCATCTGGAGCACCAATTAAGCTCATGTAAAAACCGGTACGACACCCCATTGGAGAAATATCGATAATTTCAACTCCAGCGCCATTCAGGTGGTTGCGCATAAAACCGGCAAACAAGTGTTCAAGTGTGTGAATGCCTTTTTCTGGCATGACTTCTTTGTTAGGAATACAAAAACGTAGGTCAAATACTGTGATAGTATCACCGTGAGGTGTTTTCATCATCTTGGCAACTCTAACGGCTGGTGCAGACATACGCGTATGGTCAACGGTAAAACTGTCCAATAAAGGCATGATCTTAATCTCCTCAGACATCAGATTTTTTTACGAAAAAAATTTTTTCAGATAAATGAAACCTTTTTAATTACAGCAGGTCTTAATTAATGAAGACGCGCAAAATTGTTATCATCCTTATTTTTCTAAGAGACTTTTTTTAATTCGGCCACCACTCGGTGGCCATTTTTATTTTTTAAGACCCTGCATGTAATTTTAGATAATCATCAAAACTCATGTTGTCTTGCTGTTCCAAATTACGTTGTCGTTCTACTGAAGCTTCACGTTCCGTAGAAAAATGGTCATCATTGAGTATACTATACGGCTCATTGACTAGTTCCAGATAATATTTATTAGCCAGTTCCAGCCCAAAACCATCAATCCCCTGAGTTTTCATCCGTTCTAATACACGTGCAGAAAATGTCAGCGATGGATCTTCAAACATACCAACCAGTTCCTTACAGACCGACTGATATTGTGACCCGGAGCAACTATCCAAGACCTCAGCAACACGTTCCAGATCTGCAAATAATTCCAGACCGACTACCTTGAGCGGTTGCAGTTCAATTCCATGACCGATACCAACATGAAGATCCGGTCTACGCCCTTCAAGGATCACTTTATTCCAGTTTTTACGGCAACAATCCAATTCTTCACTGCTCATTTCAGGCGAATCAGCCACTGCACACCATATCAGAAATAAATCCAGAAAACGGATCTGAGTTTCATCGACGCCGATCGATGTGAATGGATTGATATCTAGAGAACGAACTTCAATATATTCCACCCCTCCACGAAGTAAAGCATCAGAAGGCGTTTCTCCTTCTTCAACAACTCGTTTAGGACGTATAGGTGCATATAGTTCATTCTCTATCTGAAGAACATTCGTATTCAGCTGTAGATACTTACCGTCTTTTTTAATTCCCAGTGCTGCGAACTCATCCGACGGCTTGTGAATTGCTTTTTTAAGACCTTCTACATATGTATGAAGGCTATTAAAAGTAATATTCAAGTCACTCTGCGATTTGTTGGTATACCCTAAGTCACTCATTCTCAAAGAAGTCGCATAAGGTAAATAACAAGTTCCTTTTTCAGTCTGCTCAAAGGATAACGCAGTATCTCTCCCGCGTAAAAACGAGGAACAAATTGCCGGTGATGCACCAAACAGGTATGGGATTACCCAACCGAACCGATAGTAATTGCGGATCAGTTTAAAATATCCTGCTGAAATTTGCTCTTTACCACTTTCTGCATCTTTTACACCTAACCATGCCTGCCAGAAGCTGATTGGTAGTGAAAAATTATAGTGCACGCCAGAGATAGTCTGCATCAATGCGCCATAACGATTTTTCAACCCCTCCCTATACAGGGTCTTAAAACGTCCGATATTGGATTGACCATACTGTGCCAGCGTAATGTCATCTTCCTTACCAATGAAGCATGGCATACTTAAAGGCCAGTTTTTTTCATTAACC
The DNA here is from genome assembly GCF_963876465.1 of Xenorhabdus sp. KK7.4. Taxonomy (NCBI): domain Bacteria; kingdom Pseudomonadati; phylum Pseudomonadota; class Gammaproteobacteria; order Enterobacterales; family Morganellaceae; genus Xenorhabdus; species Xenorhabdus sp. KK7.4. The sequence goes on along the minus strand of NZ_CAWNQF010000001.1, from coordinate 97,296 downwards.
AGATTCTTAGCAGTGTATCGGTGTAAGTCTTTAAGAAAATCTATAGTTCTTTTTATATCACTATCAACAGGGGTGATAAACTCCAACAAAGATTCAGCAAAATCAGTTGTAATCCATTTATGTGTTAAAGAAGCACCTAGCGATTCTGGATGCTTTGTCATAGCTAAATGACCGTCTGGAGTAACACGCAATGTTTCACGTTCAATACCGCGACAAATGCCATCTAACACGGCCGGATTTGCCTCTAACCATGACAATGCTTTTGATACATCCGGGATCAATTTGACCTCCCGTGGAGTTTTAATAAGATGATTATTGAGCACTTACTTTATATCAAACAAGCCAAATTGTCGCTGACTACATAGCGATGAAAATATGTTATTGAACAAAACACAAATACTAAATGGTAAAATAAATATAATGTATAAAAAACAAAACGAAAAACCCCCGCCTATTAAGGCAGGGGTTTATCTAATATGGTGCATCCGGGAGGATTCGAACCTCCGACCGCTCGGTTCGTAGCCGAGTACTCTATCCAGCTGAGCTACGGATGCATCTTCAATTTTTTATGTTCTGTTCAGGTGCTGTCGCTTACCCGATTTTTCAGAATTAAATACCCGATAAATCAGATATATTTAATATGGTGCATCCGGGAGGATTCGAACCTCCGACCGCTCGGTTCGTAGCCGAGTACTCTATCCAGCTGAGCTACGGATGCATCGTCAATTTTTTATGTTCTGTTCAGGTGCTGTCGCTTACCCGATTTTTCAGAATTAAATACCCGATAAATCAGATATTTTTAATATGGTGCATCCGGGAGGATTCGAACCTCCGACCGCTCGGTTCGTAGCCGAGTACTCTATCCAGCTGAGCTACGGATGCATCTTCAATTTTCTATGTTCTGTTCAGGTGCTGTCGCTTACCCGATTTTCCAGAATTGAATACCCGATAAATCAGATATATTTAATATGGTGCATCCGGGAGGATTCGAACCTCCGACCGCTCGGTTCGTAGCCGAGTACTCTATCCAGCTGAGCTACGGATGCATTGTCGGTTTTCAGTGTTCTGTTCAGGCGCTGTTGATTGCCTAACTGTTCAGAATTGAGATACCTAGTAAATCGCGGCTTTTAAAATGGCGGTGAGGGAGGGATTCGAACCCTCGATGCAGCTCTTAACCACATACTCCCTTAGCAGGGGAGCGCCTTCAGCCTCTCGGCCACCTCACCATACGCTTTAAAACTCTTGACTCAGGTTTTCGTTTTTAAGCTTTCACTTAATAACTCTTTTAAGCTTCACCCCTGAGACTCACTCAGAAGCTTTTCTTAAAGCCGTTCGTCGTTGCGATGGCGCACATATTACTTTCCCAGCCTGATAAGTCAAACAATTTCTCACAACTTTTTTCCGTTTGAATACTTTGCGCACAAAACGTTTGATTTAACGTCTAAAAGGCTGTTTTATCAACAGCAAAATCACCGAATCCCTGTGAAGATTTATCGAAAAAATTATTCATCGCTATGACATCATGAATGAGGCCTTTTCGACAGATAGAAAATGAAAAGACGTGAGAGAATAGAATTAAGGTAACAAAGAGAGATAAATCGACGTGGTTTATAAAGAAGGGAAGTAGAGTAGCGCCCAAGTTTTAAAAAAGCATGGACGCCATTCTTGAATTAAAAAGTTGTAGGCTGAGACTTCTCTGCCTGAATCCGTTGATAAATTTCTTCACGGTGAACAGAAACTTCCTTGGGCGCATTTACACCAATACGAACTTGGTTGCCTTTAACTCCCAGTACTGTAACTGTTACCTCATCGCCTATCATGAGCGTTTCACCAACTCGACGAGTCAGAATAAGCATTCTTTGCTCCTTGAAAATTTAAAAGAGTCGGGTCTCTAGGTTTCCCCGCTATTATCCATCAAACACCGTGAAAACGTAAAGCTATGATATCTACTTAAAGTATAAGCAGTTTTGAACACATTTCCTATATCTATAGGATAGCTAAAATATAAGTATGTGCACAACATTTCAACAATTTCACAACGAAAAACATTTGGCACCATAAAAAGATTGCTTCCATGGTGCCACTACTATCACTGCAATACCAACTACAACCGCAATGTGACCCACTCTTCTACACTGTCCAATGCGGAAGGAAGAGCTGCTACATCTGTCCCGCCAGCCTGAGCAAGATCAGGACGACCTCCTCCTTTACCTCCAACTTGTTGGGCAACGAAAGAGATTAAATCGCCCGCTTTTATTCTAGCAGTCAAATCCTTCGTTATACCAACAATTAGGGTGACTTTATCACCAGTCACAGTAGAAAGCACAATAATTGCTGATCCTAGTTGATTTTTCAGATCATCAACCATTGTTCTGAGCATTTTTGGTTCCACATCACCCAACTGAGTTACCAGCAGGCGCACACCCTGAATATCTTTTGCCTTATTAGCCAAAGAAGAGCTTTCCTGAGCTGCCTGCTGAGATTTCAGCTGTTGCAATTCTTTTTCCAGCTGCTTCGTTCTATCCAGCGTGGCTTTAACTTTCTCGTTCAGGCTATTGATATCGCCCTTCACCAAATAAGCTATATCTTGCAATAAATCAGTCTGCTGATAAATAGAATTAAGTGCGGTTTGCCCTGTTACAGCTTCAATACGGCGGATACCTGCAGCTGTACCTGATTCACTGGTTATACGGAATAATCCGATATCGCCGGTATGGCTCGCATGAGTACCACCACATAACTCAGTGGAGAACTCTCCCATGCTCAATACACGCACTTTCTCATCGTACTTTTCGCCAAATAGTGCCATAGCACCCTTGGTCTTCGCCTCTTCCAAATCCATTACATCTGTAATAATTGATGAGTTTTTACGGACTTCTTCATTCACCAAATTTTCTACCAGACGAATTTGCTCTGGCTTCATTGCTTCAAAATGGGAGAAGTCAAAGCGCAAATATTTGTCATTGACCAGAGAGCCTTTCTGAGAGACATGTTCTCCAAGAATTTGGCGCAGTGCTGAATGTAGCAGGTGAGTTGCTGAGTGATTCAGACGAATGTTATTTCTGCGTGCCACATCAACTTCAGCGTTAACTGCTGTATTTACAGTCAGGCTGCCACTTATCAATTTACCAACATGACCAATTGCCTGACCGTATTTTTGTGTATCAGTAACTTCAAATACACCTTCAGTACCTGACAATTTGCCTGTATCACCGACTTGTCCACCGGATTCAGCGTAAAAAGCAGTTTTATCAAGAATAATGATCGCTTCATCACCTGCATTCAGATGATCGACTTCCTCTCCATTGCGGAAAATGGCAGTTACAGAGGCTTGCTGAGAATCATGGTCATAACCAGAAAATTCGCTTTGCCCATCAACTTTAATGACGTCATTATAGTCAGTACAAAATCCACTGGATTCGCGAGCACGACGGCGTTGATTCTCCATCGCAGATTCAAAACCTTTTTCATCAACTTTGATATCACGCTCACGACAGACGTCAGCAGTCAGATCAAGAGGGAATCCATAGGTATCATAAAGACGGAAAGCGGTTTCGCCATCTAAAGTATTACCGGACAGTTTGGCCAGCTCTTCATCCAGTAATTGCAGACCTCGCTCCAAAGTACGAGCAAACTGCTCTTCCTCTGTTTTCAGTACCTGCTCAACCAATGCTTGCTGGCGCTGAAGTTCCTCGCCTGCGGCTCCCATAATTTTGATCAACGGAGCAACCAGCTTATAGAAGAATGTTTCTTTAGCGCCCAGCATATTCCCATGACGGATAGCACGACGAATAATACGACGGAGCACATAACCCCGGTTCTCATTCGACGGAATAACACCATCGCAAATCAAAAATGAGCATGAACGAATATGGTCGGCAATAACACGCAGAGATTTGTTAGTGAGGTCAGTAGCACCTGTGACTTCTGCTACTGAGGCAATCAGATCACGGAATGCATCAATTTCATAGTTGGAATTTACATGTTGCAGTACCGCAGCGAGACGTTCCAATCCCATTCCTGTATCAACGGAAGGTTTTGGCAGTGGCTCCATTGTGCCATCAGCATGGCGGTTAAACTGCATGAAAACGATATTCCAGATTTCAATATACCTGTCACCGTCTTCTTCCGGGCTACCCGGAGGACCACCCCAAATATGTTCACCGTGGTCATAGAAGATTTCGGTACAAGGACCGCAAGGACCTGTGTCTCCCATTTGCCAGAAATTATCTGACGCGTAAGGGGCACCTTTATTATCACCAATGCGAATAATTCTTTCTGTAGGAACGCCGACCTCTTTGCTCCAGAGCTCGTAGGCTTCATCATCTGTCTCATAGACAGTTACCCACAGTTTTTCTTTTGGCAGGTTGAACCACTCAGCCCCAGTCAGCAATTCCCATGCATAATTAATTGCATCCTGTTTAAAGTAATCGCCAAAACTGAAATTACCCAACATTTCAAAGAAAGTATGATGGCGGGCTGTGTAACCAACATTTTCTAAATCGTTATGCTTACCACCAGCACGAACACAGCGCTGAGCCGTTGTTGCTCGGGTATAAGGCCTTTTATCCAATCCAAGGAAAACATCTTTGAACTGGTTCATTCCTGCGTTGGTGAACAACAATGTTGGATCATTAGTCGGCACCAATGAACTGCTTGGTACTATCTGGTGCCCTTTAGTTTGAAAAAAGTCAAGAAACGCTTGACGGATCTCAGCGGTGCTTTTGCTCATAATTGTCCCGAAATCAAGCTGAAAAACAGAATCATGGATGGTTGAAGTGACAAGTTTTATCACTATTTCAACTCACGAACAGGGTTAAGATAGAGTCTCTTCCATAAGAAGTAAAATTCCATATAAATCTATTCGCTTTTCAGCATTGTAATTCGTCTGAGCATTTTCTGAAAGTCTGTTTGTCAGACCAGTTCCGACGCACCTATTACACAGGTATTTATTCTCTCCATAAAAGAAAAAACCACACCCTTAAAGGATGTGGTTTTTTCAGAACTCTTTCTGACCACAAGACTGCGGCACAGAAGAAATAACAATCAAAACTCTTCGTTATTTACTTCTTCTGCATTGTCTTCATAATCAGTGACATAATCTTCAGCCGCGCTACTGAACCCACCAGCATTATTCAGCAATAACTCGCGCAGTTTTTTATCCAGCTCAGATGCGATTTCCGGGTGCTCTTTCAGATAATTTGTCGCATTGGCTTTACCCTGACCGATTTTATCGCCGTTATAGCTGTACCATGCACCTGCTTTTTCCACCATTTTGTGTTTAACACCCAGGTCGATAAGCTCACCATAAGTATTGATGCCTTCTCCATACAAAATCTGGAATTCAGCTTGTTTAAATGGTGCTGCAACTTTGTTTTTGACTACCTTCACGCGGGTTTCGCTGCCAACAACTTCATCACTGTTTTTCACTGAACCGGTACGGCGGATGTCCAAACGAACAGATGCATAGAATTTCAGTGCATTACCACCAGTCGTCGTTTCTGGGTTACCAAACATAACCCCAATTTTCATACGGATCTGGTTGATAAAGATAAGCAGAGTATTCGAGTTTTTCAGGTTTCCTGCCAGTTTACGCATTGCCTGACTCATCATACGAGCCGCCAGCCCCATATGTGAATCACCGATTTCACCTTCGATTTCTGCTTTTGGTGTCAATGCAGCAACGGAGTCAACAACAATAACATCAACCGCACCAGAACGTGACAAGGCATCACAGATTTCCAGTGCCTGTTCACCGGTATCAGGCTGAGAACACAGTAAGTTATCAATATCTACACCCAGTTTTTTAGCATAAACCGGATCGAGGGCGTGTTCAGCATCGATAAAAGCACATGTTCTGCCTTCGCGCTGAGCAGCAGCAATAACCTGAAGAGTCAGCGTTGTCTTACCGGAAGACTCAGGTCCGTATATCTCAACAATACGCCCCATTGGCAAACCACCTGCCCCCAAAGCAATATCGAGAGACAGTGAGCCAGTGGAAATGGTTTCAACATCCATTGAGCGGTTTTCGCCCAAACGCATAATTGAACCTTTACCAAATTGTTTTTCAATCTGGCCCAGTGCCGCTGCTAGTGCCTTTTGTTTGTTTTCATCGTTAGCCATGTTTACTCCCTCGTAAGCAATGAAGTGAAGGGGGCTGCCCCACTGCTGATAAACCGTTTCTGATGCTATGCCTAATAAGACTCGTTGTTTAATAAAAATTTATTTAAAAAACAATGTTTATAAGTCCACGTTTCGTAAATCACTTTATAAAGCCGATGTGCTTTATAAGATCAATATGGTTTATACGACCAAAATACTGGAACTAATTATACTGTATAATCATACAGCATCAAGTTAATTTTTTATGATTTCTTCCAGCAATGTTTTTAAAGAAAAAATAACAGACTGGAGACGAACAGCATTACGGTCACCAGTGAAAAGTCGGCGATATGATTTTGTATATCTCTTTGTGCCATCACGGACAGCAAATCCAAAGCAAACAGTGCCAACGGGTTTCTCTTTGCTGCCACCATCCGGCCCGGCGATACCACTGACTGAAACCGCAAAATCAGCCTTAGCGGCATCTAATGCTCCCAAAGCCATTTCTTTCACAACCTGCTCGCTGACGGCTCCTGACTCGACTAATGATATCGGTGAAACACCCAGCATTTCACATTTTGAATCATTACTGTAAGTCACGAAGCCACGATCAAAATAGGCAGAGCTTCCCGCAACATCTGTGATTACCTTGGCAATCCATCCTCCTGTGCAGGATTCTGCACAGGTAATAGACAGATTTTTCTGGCGTAACCTTTTCCCTAGTTCAATACTAAGCTGATTCAGGATTTTTTCATCCATAGTACGCCTTTAACTCTATAAGAAATTAATTTTTCCGAAGCAGATCCCAAATCCATAATCCACCGATTGCTAAAGAGAATAGTATCCCAAAGCCAATACCTATAGTAATAACGGATATTTGTAGCATGGTGGAAATTAAGTATAACCCCAGCATGATCAACATTGCGCTGTTTTCACCAAAATTCTGTACTGCTACAGCTTTACCAGCGCCCATTTCATGCTTCCCATGTTCCTGTAACAGCGCATTTAATGGCACAACAAAAAGACCACCACACAAACCAATCGTAATCAGGAATAGGTACGAATGCCATATTGAGTGTTGCAAGACAAACATGATAACAATCACACCAATAAGTATTCCGGCTGGCATACAGCGGCGCACCGTACTCAGTGTAATAAACCGTGCTGCTAATCCCGCCCCCGCAATAATGCCGATAGCGACTACGGCGTTCATCAAGGTTGGCGTTGTATTACCCTCAACGCCCAGAACAACAGGAACCCACGCAACCAGCAAAAAGCGCAGAGTAACACCCGCTCCCCAAAACAGGCTGGTTCCGACCAAAGAAAAGCGGGTTTCTGAGTTATTCCAAAGGGAAGAAATTACCGAAATAAAATCCTGTAGCATTGCTTTAAGATCCCAGCCTTTTCCCAGCCGGGCTGCCGCTAAACGGGGTATATACAAATTGGCTATTACTGCCGCGCTATACATCAGGGCACATATTCCTAATGCAAGAAATAGGTTTATATCAGAAAGAAAACCACCCACCACAGAACCAATCAGAATGGCTGCAATCGTCGAAGCTTCCATCAATCCATTGGCTTTGACCAAGTGGCTGCCGTCTGTCAATTCCCCTAAAATACCATACTTGGCCGGAGAATAAGCTGCCGCCCCGATCCCTACAAGGGTATATCCCAGGAAAGGATTCATATCAATGCAGATGCTGATGGCTCCCAGCAATTTGATGCCATTGGAAAAGAGCATAACCCTGCCTTTCGGGAACCGATCAGCAATTTGCCCCACAAAAGGGGCACATACGATATAGGTCAGCACAAAAACCATTTGCAGAGCCGGCAGGCTCCATCCCGGATAAGATTCAGCTTTCAATTGAGCCAATATCGCAAAGAATAAGGCGTTGTCGGCAAAAGCGGAGAGAAACTGGGATAGTAAAACAGCCTTCATTCCCCGGTTGAGCAATGGTTGTGTTTCCACAGTACCATTCATTTTTTACTCCTGTTCTGCCATTTTTCTTAATGTGACAAAATCAGGTTTGCCACTGCCCAGTAAAGGTAATTGCTTCACATAACGAATATCACGTGGAACTGCCAGTTCAGGTAACCCAATTTGACGGGCGGTAAGCAACATCACACTTCTGTTCAAAACGGTATCTGTTGTAAACAACACCAGTGCCTCTCCCTTGCTACGGTCACCTTTTGCTGTTACTGCATGCAGAGCTTCAGGCGAAACACGTGAAGCGATTTGCTCTACGGCCTCAAGAGAAACCATTTCACCTGCCAGTTTGGCAAAACGCTTTACCCGTCCTTTGATCGTACAGAAACCTTCTTCATCAATGGATACAATATCACCTGTGTCATACCAGCCTGTCTGGATATTGCCTTCCGCATCTTCTGCCGTCGGCGGTTCTAGACGCTCCGGAGCTTCAACCCGCAAATAGCCTTTCATCAGATTTGGCCCACGTACTTGCAGACGTCCGCCCACTTCAATACCCGGCACAGGTAATAAACGTGTTTCCATACCCGGCAAAATTCTTCCGACTGTGCCTACTTTGGCTGCCATTGGGACATTGATGGCGACAACAGGAGCGCATTCAGTTACGCCATAGCCTTCCAGGATCCTGATACCAAATTTATCCTGCCAGACACGCTTAGTTTCTTCCGACAGTTTTTCTGCACCAGCAACGACATAGCGCAAGCGGGAGAAGTCATAAGGATGAGCGTAGCGGGCATAATTACCCAGAAAAGTTGAGGTTCCGAACAGAACAGTACAGTTCTGATCATAAACAACTTCAGGAACAACACGGTAATGCAGCGGGTTCGGGTACAGGAATACACGGCTTCCTGACATCAGGGGAGTGAATAACCCAACGGTCAGCCCAAATGCATGGAACAAAGGTAAAGACGACATAAAACGATCCTGTGGAGTAAAATCAGCTATCGTTTTAATTTGCTCAACATTTGCCAGTAAGCTGGCATGGCTGTGAACAACGCCTTTCGGTGCCCCTTCAGACCCAGAAGTGAACAGGATGAGTGCATCATCCTCTGGTTTCTGTGAAGGTAAAGCCGCTTTTGCGGGAAAAATCAAATGCCAAAGCACCCACAATTTATCTTCCCACGTAATAGTTTCTTTCAAATCTTCAAGATATACCCAATTTGCTTCTGTTACCTGATCTGGTAGATGCGTCAGCTGACTTTTCTCAAGAAACTGGCGGGAAGTGATGATTGTTTTGATAGTTGCTGCTTGTATCGCATTTTTAATGCCATTGCTGCCTGCCGTGTAGTTCAGCAAAGCAGGTACTCGCCCTCTCAGTGACGTACCGTATATTGTGGTCGCCATAGCTGTGGCATTAGGTAATAAAAGCCCGACTCTTTCACCTTCTTGAGTAAAGCGCTCTAAAATCCGGCTAAAGCCCAATATCTTTTTCAGAAATGTATGGTAGCTATCTTCTTTCAGTGCAATATCTTCAATACAGGGTTTAAAACGCCCGAAACGCTTTTGGGCTGCGAGATACGCACTGAATAACGTTTCTTTCGGACGAGTCTGCATCCTCACATCCATCATAACAGCATGCAGTTTCTCTCCTGCCAGACGGCGGCGACTGTTAGAATCCGGCGCATCTGGCATTGGGAAATCCATTGCAGGTAAAATCCGGATGGTGACTTTAGGGAACCAATGCTGCTTCATGACGCCTCTTAACCGCCCGAACACGCTTTGTTCCGCTCCATCAATACGGATAGGCACAATTTTTGCCTCTGACTTCGCCGCAATAAATGCTGCGCCATCGTAGATTTTCATCAGGGAGCCCGTTACCGTGATCCGACCTTCAGGAAAAATCACTATCGGGCGACCTTTGTCAATTTCCTTAACCAGCGTCCTGATTGCCATCGGATTGTTTGGATCCAACGGCACAACATCAGCAAAAGGTTTAATAAATTTGAGAAAGCCCTTTGTCGCAATATTGGAATAAATGGCAAATACTGGTTTTCCCGGCAGGAAAAGCCCTATCAGGAGCCCATCAAGAAAGGAAATATGATTGGGTGTAATAATACATTTAGGGTGTTTTAAATGCTTATCGTCACCTTCGACTGTCACTCTGAAGAGTACACGTACAAGTAACCTCAGAACCTTTAAGAGTATATCCATATCTCAATCCATATATCTCAATATAAATAATTAAATAAAATTAAAGTGAGTGAGTAGAATGATACTATAAGAGGTATAAATGATCTGAGATACAGGATTTATTAGTCTTATAATAAATAAGCGTAAAAATAAAAAAATATATCAAATTATCTGTTTATATTGACTTAATATATAGCTTTGAATTTCAAGAACGATATTTTCTATCGATAAGGTAGCATCCACAATGAGGTGCGCACATTCACAATAGAGTGGTTCCCTCTCTGCCAACACTCCGGTTATTTCTTCTGTTATGGATTTTCCGGTCAGGCTGGGACGCTGTGAATTCTCCGGATTAAGAGAGAGCCGCTCAACCAAAACAGAAGCGGGTGCCTGCAAATAAACTACAATACCGTTTTGCCGCATATACTGCCGATTTTCTGCTGCCAGCACCATTCCACCACCGGTAGACACAACTCTGTTTCGCTGACTAACCGCTTTCAGTGTGTCGCTTTCCAGCTTTCTGAAATAATCCCAGCCACGCTGCTCAACAAGCTCCGCAATTGTCATTCCACAAGCAATCTGGACATCTTCATCAGTGTCAACAAATTGATACGATAATACTTCAGCCAACACATTACCTATTGTCGTCTTCCCTGCACCTCGTGCACCCACGATAAATAGAGTCTGTTTCATTTCGTTGCTTTCCTGAAGTTTTGTGTTGTTAAACCTAAATACAAAGTATAGTAACTAAACATTTACACCTATGTAAAAAATATATGTTCTTGTATATAAAAAGCCACACTTTACATTAAGTGTGACTTACTCTGATTAAATATTATTTAAAATGAATATTGTCATTATCGACGGGAAAGGTAATCTCCGTAACCAATCCATTTGTAAGTCGTCAGAGCATCCAGACCCATTGGGCCTCTGGAGTGTAGTTTCTGAGTACTGACAGCAACTTCAGCTCCTAAACCAAACTGACCACCATCAGTAAAGCGTGTGCTTGCATTTACATATACCGCCGAAGAGTCAACACGATGCACAAAGTAATCAGCATGTTGTAAACACTCCGTCAGAATAGCATCCGAATGGGCTGTGCCATAATGACGTATATGCTCAATCGCTTTATCAATATTGCTGACAATTTCCACATTCATATCCAAAGAAAGCCATTCATCACAATAGTCTTCTTCTGTCACGGCAACCACTTTTGCCGGGCCATTCTGTAGCAATGCCATTGCTGACGCACCCGCATGCAGTGTTACGCCCTGCTCTTTCATTCTGGCACTCAGTTCCGGCAGGAAATCAGCGGCTATTTTTTCATGTACTAGCAAAGTTTCCAATGCATTACATGCGCTTGGGCGCTGTATTTTAGCATTAGTGATAACTTCCAGTGCTTTTTCAAAATTCACATGCTCATCCACAAATGTGTGACAAACGCCAATTCCTCCGGTGATTACCGGGATAGTGGACTGCTCACGGCAAAGTTTATGCAAACCGGCACCACCACGCGGGATCAACATATCGATATAGCGATCCATTTTCAGCATTTTAGCAACCAGCTCACGATCTGGTTTATTAATTGCCTGTACTGCTGAGGCTGGCAAGCCACTTTGTTCCAGCGCCTGCTGAATGACTTTAACCATTGCCTGATTGGTATGATGAGTTTCCTTACCACCACGTAATATCACTGCATTCCCTGTTTTCAGGCACAGTGATGCGACATCAATCGTAACGTTAGGGCGGGCTTCATAAATTACCCCAATTACCCCAAGGGGAACACGGCGGCGACTCAGTTGCAGTCCGCTATCCAACAATTGTCCGTCCATCACTTGACCGACAGGATCAGCCAGACGACAAACCTGACGGACGTCATTAGCAATCGCACTCAAACGCTCAGGAGTCAGTAATAAGCGATCAAGTAATGCTTCATTTATACCCTGTTTACGGGCTTGTTCCATATCCTGCTGATTGGCGGTGAGGATCACTTCTGCTTCTTTTTCAAGTAAATCAGCAATGTGACTTAGGGCCTGATTTTTCTGACTAGTACTTAATTGAGCCAGTTGCCATGATGCTGCCTTGGCTGCTTTTCCCATCTGCTCTAGCATGGTGGAATCCTTAACTTACGATCATATCATCACGATGCACAGCAACTGCACCATATTCATAACCTAATATCTGACTGATTTCCTGTGAGTGACGGCCTGCAATCAGGCGTAAAGCATCACTATTGTAACGGCATACACCGTGAGCCAGTTTCTTACCGGATAAACTACAGATACGAACCACTTCACCACGGGAAAAGTCGCCTGTAATACTTTTAATGCCTTTCGGCAGTAAAGAGCTGCCTTTTGCGAGAATAGCCGCTTCTGCGCCATCATCGACAATAATTTCGCCCGCAGAAGGAGCCCCGAAAATCCAGCGTTTGCGATTTTCCATCGGGCTGGTCAAACCATGAAAACGTGTTCCCACTGATTTTTCTTCAATCACATCAGCAATCACATTCTCTCTGTTACCAGCAGCGATGATGACATCAATGCCGGCACGACCAGCAATTCCTGCCGCCTGAAGTTTTGTTGCCATTCCCCCGGTTCCGAGACCTGATACGCTGTCTCCGGCCATCATTTTGAGTTCATCACTAATATCGTGTACTTCACGGATAAGTTTAGCATCAGGATTATTACGGGGATCAGCAGTATACAGACCTTCAATATCGGTCAGGAGCAATAACTTATCAGCAGTGCCCAGAATTGCCGCCAGTGCAGAAAGATTATCGTTATCACCGACTTTAATTTCCGCCGTTGCTACCGCATCATTTTCATTGATAATCGGGATAATGTGATTATCAAGCAGTGCATGCAACGTATCCCTTGCATTCAGAAAACGTTCGCGATCTTCCAGATCGGCACGAGTCAGTAACATCTGCCCGACATGGATGCCATAGATGGAGAAAAGTTGCTCCCATAACTGAATCAGGCGGCTTTGCCCTACGGCTGCAAGCAATTGCTTTGAAGCAATGGTTGCCGGAAGATCCGGATAACCCAAGTGTTCCCGACCTGCTGCAATTGCACCGGAAGTCACAATAATAATACGGTGACCTTTCTCATGTAACTGCGCACATTGCCGAACCAACTCTACTATGTGAGCACGATTCAAACGGCGGGAACCCCCTGTCAGTACACTCGTTCCCAGTTTCACAACCAATGTTTGTCGGCCATTCATCATATTTCTGCCATTATTAATTTGAAAAAGCTAATTTGAAAAAACAATAAATTCAAAACACATTCAAAAAACAGTGCTCAGTTTTAGCAGGAGAGAAGCATTATGCCAACTGGCATAACACAAAATTCAAAAAAAGTTGATTTATACCCTGCCAGTTTCAAGATACAGCCAAAATCCGGCCTCTGGTGATAGGCAGGAAAGTATCAGCACACCCCGGCAACACAGACAACTCTCTAGCCGGGGGTGTAGCTATCCAAAAAAACAGCGCAGCCAGTAAGGCTGCAACTTAAAATCTGGCAGGGATAAAATAAACCCGGTTAATAGACTTAATTTTGTGGGGTGAAGGTATTTTCAGATGGGCTAAGCGTGAGTTTAAGGTTACCCAAAGAATCAGACAGGCGTTGATGAAATGCCTGTAATGTCAATTCAAGCTGCCTGAGATCTGCTTCTTTTTTGATATTCATAGGCAGCCACTCGCCATGTTTATCAAACAGACCTATCTGATAATTATAAATGAACCCTTTTTCCTGTCGTTCCAATTCTAACCACCAGCCCCAGAACTCCCGTTTTTCTGGCGCTGCTTTCGCACTAACGCAGACCGCCAGACAATCAAAGAAGAAATAGTCATTTTGGCATTTTAACTCGCGTAAATAAGGCCCTAATGCAGAAAAACTCTTCAACAACTTATTTCTGGAATAATTTACGGGTACAGTCATACAAAGGTCTCCTTTATAAACAGAAGAACAGTTGTATCAAATGATTAAAAAATATCAATGATTAAATTTCAGTTTAGTTAACTTTATCTTTCAACCATACACTTGCTGCGTGTAATGCCTTACTGAAACCACTATAAGCAGGCATAGCAGGAATAGCTAATAAAGAGCCATCCAGCGAAGATCTGGCAATCAGTTTTGAATCTTCCGCCGGGCTAAAAATGTCATCTTTCCAATACACTGAGAACATTGGCACAGAACAACGACGACCCAGTAATCCCTGATTTTTTAATGAATAACAATTCAGTTCTGAACGCAAAACTGCTTCATCCACATGATAGATACCCAAACGACTGGCGAGTATATCGATATACATTGACGGAATTTTCTGCTGCAATCTCTCATTATGCAGCAATTCATGAACAACCGGGCTGACCACTGCCACACCCTTAATAAGACTGGATTCCAGATAGGCAAGACGAACGGCAATATTGGCGCCGAAACGGAAACCAAAAATACCTATTCTTGTGTGATCGATCCACGGGATGCTATCCAATTGCTGCAATACCTGCTGATGAAGAGCGCAGGTATCCTGTGTCAGCGTAAATCTCGCTGAATAACCTACGGAAGGCATATCCACCGTTAGCATCGCAAAGCCCTGTGGTGAGAAATGATCCCGAAACAGTCGCCAGCAATCACTTTGCAGGCTATCAATACCAGAGCAAACCAGTATTGTTGGGCATGGTTCCTGAACTCCGGGAGGAATATGCAGTAAACCGGTAACAGTTTTGCCATCTTCCAGCTGAAATTTCAGTTTTTTCAGTTGATAGTCAGAGAAATGTGCTGCATTTTCATAGGCTTTATTAGCCAGAACAACCGCCTGATCAGCCAGCTCATCACCGTGCAGATGAGGGTAAGCAGCAATGCTGTATAACATTGAAGCTCTTAACCAACACTGACTGGCTTCAGACGACTGCTCAACATGTTGTGCTTTCTGTTGCCAGAGCATCGCCTGCTGTGACCATTCATATACCCAGTTCCCTTTGCGGTAACCAATTACAGTATCCAATAGATGATCATAACTGCGTTCAGCATCTGTTACAGCAATCCTGCTGAGGATCTCCTGAATCTCCAGCGGATCGATGCCCCTCCAGATCCAGGCGAGCCAGTTAATCATGCGATACCAGCGTTCCTGATGTTCGCCACCGAGCATTTTATTATCAGCATGAGCTGATGATGGCAAAACGTATTTTACCAATGTAGACGTTTCCTGCTGTTTAACCTGCGGTTTAAACAGTGATTCTGAAAGGTTCTGTTTAGTCATGACAAAGAAATTTATTACTGCTTATTACAAGATATCCAATAAGTTCTGAGCTGCATTGCGATAACAAAAGAATACCAGATTCGTCGGAACGTATTTACTCAGCCAAAGACTGGCCTCCGGTGAGAAACAAGGGCCTCTCTCATTAAAATCCCCAGTGGCATAGATAACTATGTGACTGGGGCGTAATTATGTAAAGCAAAGCAATCAGCAAAGAAATAACTGGAAAAATGAAGGGAATAATTACTGATCGCAAATAGGTGGCACGAACACTACGCCCATATCCCACGGCTGTTCAATCCATGTATTCTGGGGGATATCAATCACATAATCATCTACTAACGGACGACCTGCTGGCTTGGCAAAGATCGTCACAAAATGCGCTTTTGGATACATATCACGAATTGCCTGAGCAGTTCCGCCGGTATCAACCAAATCATCAACAACGATAAAGCCTTCTCCATCTCCTTCGGCTTTCTTGAGTACCGTTAATTCACGCTGATTATTGTGGTCATAGCTGGAAATACAGACTGTATCAACATGGCGGATACCCAGCTCACGGGCCAGCAAGGCACCCGGCACAAGGCCTCCACGACTTACAGCAATAATGCCTTTCCACTGCTCTACAGGAAGTAAACGCTGCGCCAGTTTACGGGCATGTATTTGCAACATATCCCACGTTACGACATATTTTTCGCTCATAAAATTTGATCCTGGAAACTAAGAATATTCTCAGAAAAGAGTTTGTTGCGGAATAAAGGTTGCGCGGGATTATAGTGATTTGAGCCCGCAAAAACCAGCAAAAACAAGGAACATCCTGATCCTGAAAGCGCATTACTAATCAGAAAATGGTATTCTCAGGCATAACATAGACACTGGGCAGCTCAAGATGATAAAGCCCCCCGAGATGTCAAACATTACACTTATATTTCATCAAGATGAAGTTACAGGAGATTCGCCGTGTCCGAATTATCAACATTATCCCCCCAACCATTATGGGATATTTTTGCTAAAATTTGCTCCATTCCACATCCATCCTATCATGAGGAAGAACTTGCTTCTCACATCATTGAATGGGCTGAGGATAAAAACCTCCATGTTGAACGTGATGAAGTCGGTAATATCCTGATAAGAAAACCGGCCACAAAGGGCATGGAAGACCGTAAAACGGTCGTACTTCAGGCTCATCTTGATATGGTTCCGCAAAAGAACAATGATACACAGCACGATTTCGCGAAAGATCCTATTCGTCCTTACATTGATGGTGACTGGATAACCGCTGAAGGTACAACACTGGGCGCAGATAATGGTATTGGTATGGCTTCCGCGCTAGCAGTACTGGCCGATGAATCTGTCAAGCACGGCCCTCTGGAAGTATTACTGACAATGACTGAAGAAGCGGGTATGGATGGCGCATTTGGTCTTCAACCGGGCTGGTTACAGGCTGATATTCTGATCAACACCGATTCAGAAGAAGAAGGCGAAATCTATATGGGTTGTGCCGGTGGGGTAGATTATGTTTCAACACTGCCACTTTCCCGCGAACCTCTGCCTGCAAACTATCAAACACTACAACTGACCATTAAAGGATTAAAAGGTGGTCATTCCGGTGGTGATATCCATCTGGGATTAGGTAATGCCAATAAATTACTGGCCCGTTTCCTTGCTGAATACAGTGATGAGCTGGAGCTGAAACTGATCCATTTACAGGGAGGTACTCTGCGTAATGCAATCCCTCGTGAAGGTTCTACTATCATTGCCGTCCCAACAGCTCAGCTGCCAAAACTACATCAGGTAAAAGATAATTATCTGGAAATACTGAAGAACGAATATGCGGTCGCTGAAACTAACCTGACTCTTTTGTTGGATGACGTCAAAACCTCATCACAGGCATTAACGGCAGATTGTCAGTCCCGCTTTATCGCTATGCTGAATACAATGCCTAATGGTGTTATTCGCATGAGTGATGTTGCAAAAGGTGTTGTAGAAACATCCCTGAATGTGGGTGTTGTCAATATGGAAGAAGACCACGTCGAGGTTATCTGCCTTATCCGTTCACTGATTGAAAGTGGTAAGGCTTATGTTGTCGGGATGCTCAACTCTCTGGCCAAACTTTCCAGCGCAGAAGCAACAGCAAGTGGTGACTACCCTGGCTGGCAACCGGATGCCGATTCCCCGGTAATGCACTTAGTACGTGAAACTTATCACCAGCTGTTCGACAGCACACCAAACATTATGGTAATCCATGCAGGTCTGGAATGTGGATTATTTAAAAAACCCTACCCTGATATGGATATGGTTTCCATTGGCCCAACTATCCGTGGTGCCCACTCACCTGATGAAAGGGTTCACATTAAGAGTGTTGGCCAGTACTGGCAATTATTGACAGCTATCCTGAAAGCTATCCCAGTGAAAGAATAATACAGTCTCCCCTGTCTACGGACAGGGGAATATTCCTTCTTCATATTCCACACACTACTTAACAGTATCTTTTTCGTAAAACAAAAGATCACTAACAAACCGCATTACAACTCAAGCAATAGTTGTCGTTCCAGTTGTGGGCTTTGTAATGTCACATGCAGGCCAACTAGCCGGACTCCTCTACCTTCCCGACGTGTCTCCCAAGCCTGTTGGGCAACCTTCAGCAGATCCTGTTTATCCAGTAACGGATGCGTATGCTCCTGTGTGGTTAGCTGAAAATCATCAAATTTTAATTTAATACCCTGACGAGCAATGCGAAGATTTGGTTTGACCTTTCCCAGCCTTTTTTCCAGCTCGGGATAAAGCTGTTCAATCAACTCAACACAATCACGCCAGTCATGAATATCCTTCGCCAGCGTTTTTTCTACCCCAACAGACTTACGTAAACGATCAGGTTTTATCAGGCGCTCATCAATACCATGACAACGCTGCCAGAGCACAAGTCCAAATTTACCCAGTTTTTTTATTAATTCTAACTTGTCATAGTTTTGTACATCGGAACAAAGTACTAACCCCATATCAGACAAGCGCCCGGCGGTGACTTTCCCCACTCCGGGAATTTTACGTAATGGCAGAGATTGCACAAAATCGTCAACCTGTGTGGGTGAAATCAAATACTGACCGTTGGGTTTATTGATATCAGAAGCTATTTTTGCCAGAAATTTAACAGGGGCAATTCCTGCTGAAGCCGTTAGCTGCAATTCATCAAAAATCACCTGTCGAATTTCTTTGGCAATTAATGTTGCTGATCCTTGGCAATACTGGCAATCGGTAACATCCAGATAGGCTTCATCCAGCGACAAGGGTTCGATCAGATCGGTATAGCGGGCAAAAATCTGGCGGATATGTTGAGACACTTCTTTATAGTAGGCCATACGCCCTGAAAGGACTTTCAGTTGGGGGCATAACTTCATTGCCATTGAAGTAGACATAGCACTGTGTACACCGTAACGGCGGGCAGAATAATTTGCAGTACTGATGACTCCCCGCCTGTCAGCGCTACCACCAACAGCTATCGGGATATCGCGGAGTGACGGATTATCCCGCATTTCAATGGCAGCAAAAAAGCAGTCCATATCGATATGAATAATTTTGCGCATCTGAACTCTCCACGACAAAAATACTGTATAAATATACAGAATAAATTCATGATATGCTACTTTTTTTAATCTGTTACTGCACAACTTTCATTTTACTATCGTCTCTCACTATCTGAACAATATTTAACCTTTGTTAAGATAAAAATTATCACCTCACGATAATTTATTAACTAGTCTAGTAACATTTAAAATAATAAAACTATCAAAATTTATTATTTATTTTTATTAACATAAAAAATAAACTGCAGTTTTGTGCAATTCATGGCAGACAGATTTAACTAAAACTAACAGCAAACAATAAACTATTACAAATCACACAAAATGAGAAACCTCTTGCACAAATATCACCCTAACATTCTCAAACCCTGTTAAATTTGACTCCAAAGTAAGGACTCTGATGAGCAATAATCGTTCTTTTTATTTATATCAGATATCTGATATTCTGTTTACTTCGTCAACAAGAGCATTTGGTATGCTATTTTCCTGGTGGATGATTGAAATACTAAAGCTAGAATTAAAACTCGGCTGGTTTATCTTTTTTTGTTGGCTATTTCAGATTTTATTCTTAATTAAATTTGGAGAAATAGGTGACAAAATAAATAAGAGAAGTGTTGTGCTGTACTGTACTATCCCTTCTTTTATTCTTTTTGTCATCTCTAACCTATTAGACAACAATTTTTATTTATCATTAGGCCTGATATATATTGCAACATCAGTTGCCACGGCTATCATTCAGCCTATAGGAATAAGTATTATCCCTGAAATAATGGATAACAAAAAACTAGACAAGGCATTTAAATATCGAGGTCTGGTAAACTCCATTAATACCATGCTTGGCCCGGCAATTTCCGGATTAATTATTCATTACTTTAATATTGATGGTTCATTGATTTTTATCGCCGTAATGTCATTACTGCCACTGATTGGGTTTTATTTTATCAAAACAAATTCAGAAAAAACGCCAGAGAAAGCCGGGCATCGCGGGCAAAAAAGTATTAGAATCATTACCAAAAATTCAACAGAGATAAGGCTCTCATTTGTTGCGGCTTTTTTTAATTTTGCGATTACACCATTAATCATGTACATCCTGCCTATTATCATTTTGAATCAGTTTAAACTAAGTGCCTTGCATGTTGGTATTGCTGAGGCAACCTTTGGGATTGGCATGATGCTAGGCAGCCTTGTTATTATCAATCAGATAAATAAGATTTTCTGTAAGGCTCATACTGCTTTTATTGCTGCATTGACTATGGCGCTCTGTATTGCTGGTATATCTCATGCCGACTCTTTTACTGAATTATGTTGTTACATGTTGATCTGTGGAATAGGATTAGTAATTTACAATATAAATACCACCTCCATTCGTTGCCTTGCAACACCAGAAAACTATCGTAATTCAATGGAGTCTAAATTTACTGCTATTTGTATGGCATCCATTCCTCTGGGTATGCTGACAGCCACTTATATTATTGAGAGTTATGATATTAAAATATTATTACTCGGATTTTCTTTCTTCATGGCATTAATCTCATTATTGATTCTCTCTTCACCGAAATATATTGAGATATCAAAAATGTCAGAAAGCCAATTAAATGGATACTATGAAAAAATCTATCCTGAGGCATTTTATACTAAAAAATAAATTATTAAATTGGCCTGCAATATTATTGCAGGCCACCTCTGATTTACACCCCGTTAGGAAAAATTAACGTCTGCCCCGGAGATTCACGATTTAGATGAATAAAATTCAGATGCTTCTCATAATGGTCGAGAATATCACTAATAATCTGTTCTTTTGTATACCCCATCAAATCATTACCCTGCGTTCCTTCTATTAAGAAAGTTTCCAGCCGGAAATAATAAGATTTGCCTAATCTTGCACGGTAAGTAAACCCTGGAACAGAATAACGCTGAGGCCAAATCTGATAGATAAAATTCTGTTCATCTCCCAGATCGACAATCAACTCAATTGGAGTAAGGCGTTTATCTTCTTCTGACGGCAGCATATTAAACTGCACACTTGCACCACGTAACTCCAGCTCTTTTGCAACTTCCTGCATCGCAGGACGACACACCATATCCAGCATACGCTGAGTACTTTTCGTACCCGGAAAATGCATCATACGGCTCAGGCGCTGTTTCCAGTTCAGCGATCCATTATCATGCACCAATGTCGGAGATGTATTCTGCAATGCGCTGGCTTTGCGAAAATCCTCAACCCGTAACGACTTATACACCCCCGCCATGATAAAAAAGATCACAAAACTAAAAGGCAGTCCCATAATTACCGTCATATTCTGTAACGCTGAGATGCCGTCAGTCATCAAAATACCCAGCGTCAGTACACCAATCGCCACAGACCAGAATATCCTCAGCCAGTTCGGTGCATCGTTATTAATGTCACTGAGATTAGAAGTGAAATTGCCTAGAACCAGTGAGCCAGAATCTGCCGAAGTAACATAAAACAACAGCCCTGTAATTGTGGCAACTGAAGCACTGAACGTGAAAGCCGGATAAAGTGCCAGCAGGTTATAAAACCCCCGCTCAGGATGGACTAACACCGTTTCCGCTAATTCGTGGTTGCCGTGAAGAATTTCGTATAACGCGCTATTGCCAAAAACAGACAGCCAAATCAGGGTAAACACAAATGGAATGATCAGTGTGCCCATCACAAACTGGCGGATCGTTCGGCCTCGGGAAATACGGGCAAGAAATAATCCGACAAACGGTGACCAGGCAACCCACCACGCCCAGAAGAACAACGTCCAGCTATTCATCCACTCCGTCGGGCGCTCAAACGCGAAGCTATTGAGAGTCATGCCCATAAACCGGCTGATGTAATCACCCACATTCTGTACCAGCCCATTAAGCAAAAACTCTGTATCTCCTACAAACAGAATAAACAGCACTAATCCTAACGCCAGCAGTACATTCAGCTCAGACAGAAACCGAATACCTTTGTTGACACCAGAGGTTACAGACACTGTTGCCACGATAACCGACAGCAATATCAGCCCGCCCTGAACACCCAACCCCTGCGGCAGTCCAAACAACACTTTTAGTCCGTAGTTTAACTGTACAACCCCGATCCCAAGTGTTGTCGCGATGCCGAAAATCGTCCCTATCACTGCGGCAATATCCACAGTATGACCAATCGGCCCTTTAATACGGTTCCCGAAAATAGGGTAAAGCGCCGAGCGGATAGTTAATGGCAGATTGTAACGATAGCTGAAATAGCCCAGTGCAATCCCCATCAAAGCATACATAGACCAGCCCGTCAGGCCATAGTGAAACAGTGTCCACACCATCGCCTGACGAGCTGCTTCAATTGTTTCCCCTTCACCCGTTGGCGGACGCATATATTGAGTAATCGGCTCAGCCACGGAGAAAAACATCAAATCAATGCCTATGCCAGCCGCAAACAACATTGCCGCCCAACTGAGCAAACTGAACTCAGGTTTGGATTGTTCCGGACCCAGCTTAATAGCGCCAAAGCGGGAAGCTGCCACAAAAATGACAAAGACAATGTAAAGCGTGGCTGCCAGCAAGTAGTACCAACCAAATGTTTTCGAAACCCAGTTAAGGGTGTTTTTTATCCAGATGCTTGTTGCATCCGTAAAGAAGAGCGTGAAAAGCGAAAAGAGAATAATTAATGCGGCTGAGGTAAAAAAAACGACAGAGTTTAGTGAATCCTTCTGAGTATTTTTTGGACTGTCTCCGGTATTCATAGGCAGTTCCTGAAGTAAGTGAAAAAGAAAAAACAAAAAAGAGTAATATCCATAACATGTTGAATAAAATAATAAAAATTAAAACATCTTCTATAACCTCAACTAATTTTTGTAAAAATATTGTAATAAAACATATTTAATTTTGATTGAACATTCAATCAAAAAAAAGTTTAATAGCCATCGAATCATTGATTGCTGAGCGTAAAGTCATGCCCAAAGTTGGAATACAGTCAATAAGAAAACAGCAACTTATTGATGCTACATTAGCTGTCATCAATGAAGTTGGAATGCAGGAAGCAAGTATTGCGCAAATAGCCAAAAAAGCGGGCGTTTCTAACGGTATCATCAGCCATTACTTCAAAGATAAGAATAAGTTGCTTGAAGCGGCCATGCGGCACTTATTGCATCAACTCCAGATGGCGGTGGCTCGACGATTAAGGCTGCTCGACAACGCAACCCCTCTTCACAGGCTAAAAGCCATCATTGAAGGAAATTTTGACACCAGTCAGATTAATAGTGCAGCCATGAAAACCTGGCTGGCTTTTTGGGCAAGCAGTATGCATCAACCCAGCTTATACCGCTTACAGCAAGTCAACGAACGTCGGCTATATTCCAATATCTGTGTCGAATTCAGCAGGGCTTTGCCCAGAAGAGAAGCACAGCTTGCAGCACAGGGGCTGGCAGCTCTGATTGACGGCATCTGGCTGAGAAGTGCCTTAAGTAGCAAACCTTTTGACGTAGAAAGTGCATTCACTATTACTTTCGATTACATCGAACAGAAACTCAGATGACCACTCTTCCTGAATTCTGACCTAAGGAGAACCCATGACCCGTTTTGGTTTACAGAAACTTTATATTCACGGTGCTTATGTTGACAGTACCCATCCTGATAAAAATATTTTTGATGCTGTCAATCCGGCTAATGGTGAAATCATTGCACAGTTACAATCTGCAACTGAACAAGATGTTCAACTGGCAGTGGAAAGTGCACAAAAAGGGCAGAAAATCTGGGCAGCTATGACGGCGACAGAACGTTCCCGCATCCTGCTTAAAGCCGTTGATATTCTGCGTGAACGCAATAATGAACTGGCTGAACTGGAAACTCTGGATACCGGTAAACCCCTCTCCGAAACCCAGCAGGTTGACATCGTTACCGGTGCCGATGTTCTGGAATATTATGCAGGTCTGATCCCGGCACTCGAAGGCCAGCAAATGCCATTGCGTGAATCCTCTTTTGTCTATACACGGCGAGAACCGCTGGGTATCGTCGCAGGCATTGGGGCGTGGAACTACCCAATCCAGATTGCTCTGTGGAAATCAGCTCCCGCACTGGCAGCGGGTAATGCCATGATTTTCAAACCCAGTGAAGTGACATCCCTCACCGCCCTGAAACTTGCTGAAATTTATACCGAAGCGGGTCTGCCTGATGGTGTATTTAACGTACTGACAGGCATGGGACATGAAGCAGGCCATTATCTGGCTGTCCATCCGAAAATTGCCAAAATGTCTTTTACCGGCGGAATCACCACCGGTAAAAAAGTGATGGCTAATGCATCCGGTTCAACACTGAAAGAAGTCACGATGGAACTGGGTGGAAAATCTCCGCTGATTATTTTTGATGATGCTAATCTGGATCGGGCTGCCGATATTGCCATGATGGCAAACTATTTCAGCTCTGGTCAGGTCTGTACCAACGGCACACGCGTTTTTGTCCCGAAAACACTGCTTCCTGATTTTGAAAATAAAATAATGGAGCGCGTTAAACGGATCCGCATTGGTTCACCTCTCGATCTGAATACCAATTTCGGCCCTCTGGTGAGTTTCCCCCATATGGAATCAGTTCTGCGCTATATAGAAAGCGGTAAAAATGCGGGTGCACGATTGCTGTATGGCGGTAAACGCCTTATGGACGGTGAGCTGGCGAAAGGGGCATTTGTTGCACCAACCGTCTTCACAGACTGCACAGATGACATGCTTATTGCACAGGAAGAAATTTTCGGCCCGGTGATGTCTATTCTGACCTATAAAACGGAAGATGAAGTCATTGCCCGTGCGAACAATACGGATTACGGCCTTGCCGCCGGAGTGGTGACAAACGATCTCTCCCGCGCCCATCGCGTAATCCACCAGCTCGAAGCAGGGATCTGCTGGATCAACACTTGGGGGGAATCACCGGCTTTGATGCCTGTCGGCGGCTATAAACATTCCGGTGTCGGTCGTGAAAACGGATTGGTCACACTGCAACATTACACACAGACTAAATCTGTACAGGTTGAGCTGGGTAATTTTGAATCACTATTTTAAACAATGACTGAAACAGAGGAGATAACAATGGTATTTGACTACATTATTATCGGTGCTGGTTCAGCGGGTAATGTGCTTGCAACTCGTTTAACGGAAGATCCGAATATCACTGTCCTGCTGCTGGAAGCTGGCGGGCCTGATTATCGATTTGATTTTCGCACTCAAATGCCAGCGGCGCTGGCATATCCCTTGCAGGGAACCCGTTATAACTGGGCGTATGAAACCGATCCTGAACCCTATATGAATAACCGTCGTATGGAATGTGGACGAGGCAAAGGGTTAGGAGGCTCATCACTGATCAACGGCATGTGTTATATCCGTGGTAATGCGCTGGATTTTGATCACTGGGCAAAACAGCCGGGTCTGGAAGACTGGTCATACCTTGATTGCCTGCCTTATTTCCGCAAGGCTGAATCACGGGATATCGGTCAGAACGATTATCATGGCGGAGATGGCCCCGTCAGCGTGACAACGCCAAAAGCCGGTAATAATGAACTTTTCCATGCAATGGTGGAAGCGGGTATTCAGGCGGGTTATCCGGCTACGGATGATCTGAATGGTTACCAGCAGGAAGGCTTCGGTCCAATGGATCGGACTGTTACGCCCAAAGGCCGTCGTTCCAGCACTGCCCGTGGTTATCTGGATCAGGCCAGACAGAGGGCTAACCTGACCATCATTACCCATGCCTTAACGGATACAATCACATTTGAAGGTAAAACCGCGGTTGGCGTTACTTTTTATCAGGGTAATAATTCCACACTAACGCAGGCCACAGCACAAAAAGAAGTGTTACTTTGTGCCGGAGCAATAGCTTCCCCCCAGATTTTACAGCGTTCAGGGGTTGGCCCTGAGGAAGTTCTGCAAGAATTGTCGATTCCTGCGGTGCATATCCTGCCGGGAGTCGGGCAAAATCTTCAGGATCACCTTGAGATGTATCTGCAATACGAATGCCTCAAACCTGTTTCGCTCTATCCTTCCCTCAAATGGTACAACCAGCCCATGATTGGTGCAGAGTGGTTATTTAAGGGGACGGGAGTGGGTGCCAGCAATCAGTTTGAAGCCGGTGGTTTTATCCGTACCAGTGAAAAATTTGACTGGCCCAATATTCAGTTTCATTTCCTGCCGGTCGCCATCAATTACAATGGCAGCAACGCAGTCAACGAGCATGGTTTTCAGGCTCATGTTGGTTCGATGCGTTCCCCGAGCCGCGGTCACGTGAAAATAAAATCACGTGACCCACGCCAGCACCCGAGTATTCTGTTTAACTACATGTCTACCGAACAGGACTGGCAAGAATTCCGCGATGCTATCCGTATCACGAGAGAAATTATGGCACAACCTGCTCTCGCGCCCTATTGTGGCCGGGAGATAAGCCCCGGAGCGGATATCCAGACAGATGATCAACTGGATGCTTTTATTCGTGAACGTGCTGAAACCGCTTTTCACCCATCCTGTAGCTGCAAAATGGGGCTTGATGAGATGGCGGTGGTTGATGGTCAGGGTCGTGTACATGGCGTTGAGAATTTACGGGTCATTGACGCTTCTATTATGCCGGAAATCATTACCGGTAATCTGAACGCTACAACGATTATGATGGCAGAGAAAATTGCGGATAACATTCGGGGAAATGCACCTCTGCCCCGCAGTCAGGCAAAATACTATGTCGCCAATGGCGCTCCCGTCCGAAAATCAGGGCTAAGCAGTTCGTCTACAAATTAATACTTATACTCTATGGATTTCGAGTTGCATCGCGGCGGCGAGGGAACACATCCCCGGGAGCATAGAAAACTATGTGACTGGGGGGTGTGAGCGTAGCCAACAAAGAGGCAGCTTGAAAGACGACGGGTATATTGAAAAGTCGATTATTAATACGGGAAATAACGTAGTTATTTATTAGCTACTTTTCCCGTATTACATATGCTGGTTACAACAAATCTAATTCCATAAAAATATGCTCTGCTCCGTCTTCCATATAAATTTCACCTTTGGTTTGATAACCCAGGCTTTCATAAAATGGCTGAGCATGACATTGTGAGGATAAACCAATCGTCGCCACCCCATTTTGGCGGGCATAATTCTCAACAAATTCCATCACCAGACGACCGATTCCTTGACCCCGATAGGCTTTCAAAACAGCAACACGCCCCACTTTGAGCATATCGTTGTGCTGTGGAACAGCTCTTAAGACGGCAATAGGGTTTTCAGCATCAAATACCACGACATGCAGGGCAATATCATCATATTCATCAATATCAATTTCATCAGCAAATCCTTGCTCATCCGTAAAAACATACTTGCGGACATTGAAAGCATGCTGAATTAATTCAGGGTCTTGTCTTCCTAAACTGTGTTTTATTTTCATTGTTATATCCTAAAAATAATGACGTACAGAAGAATGGAATAGTAAAAATAGTGACAAGAATGTAAAAAAACAAGGGCACTCTTTACCAGAGCGCCCTTCTGATCTCAACTAACAAACTATATTCAACGTATATTCAACTGATTTCTAGAAGAACCTCAAAAGAGGAAAGGTATTAGCCTTCTTCTTTCTTACCATCATCACCTTTAAGTTTATTAATTAAATCATCCGTTTTTTTATCGGCCTCGGATTTTATTTCTTTCGATTTCGATTTTGCATCATCTGTAAGCTGATTAATTTTATCCGTAGCCTGCTGCTGTATTTCCCCTGTTTTATTTTTCAGCTGATCCGCTGCGTCATTGACAGATTTAGTGATGTCATTCTTTAAATCTTCCGTTTTGGATGGCAGTTGGCTTATGGTTTTCTCAGTCGAACTCCCCGTACTACTCTGGACTTCCTTCGAATTATCTACCGCTTTCTGGTCTTCATGATTAGCATTGTCTTGCATTCCCTGTGGCTTTTCCTTTGTATCCAAGCTGTTCTGCTCTGAATCCGTCTTCATTTGCGTTGCACTATCTTCAACTGGTTTGGTTGAATCTTCCGCTTTTTTGGCTGCATCATCACAGCCCGCAATGAATGCCACAATTCCAACCAGAAACAGAGCACTAAGAATCTTCTTCATTGACTAACCCCTTGCACTTACGGAAATAACCTTGCAAATGGGTGTCCTGGCTTTCTATGCCATAACATCCATAAGCTCTTTGTCGTAAACCTTGCTGATAAAAATAATTCTCATTTTTATCTGCCCGATTTGCTCTCTTAGGTGACTTATAGCAATGCAATATTTCATACAGACATATTTCGGGAAATTTATGGCAAATAATAGTCAAAATTTAGGAAAACGCCCAATCGCAACTTTTATCCGAAAAATTTTAAACGGAACATTTTCTGGCACTCTGGTGCTGGGAACAGCATTTTCCAGCTCAGTTTCAGCTGCTGAAAATCCTTCTGACCAAAAGCCAGAAAAGAAAAATGAGGTGATGCAGCTATCCACGCTTTCTGTTGTGGGAAGTACCCGCAACAGTACCAGTGCGGGTAGCTCAGCACTCAAAAAGGAAGATATTGACCGTACTCAGGCGGATAATATTGCTGAGCTGCTCGGACAGCTGCCCGGCGTTTCGATGTCCGGTTCAGTACGCCCCGGAGGACAAACATTAAATATTTGGGGAATGGGGGAGCAAGAAGATGTCAAAGTGACACTGGATGATGCCCCAAAAGGGTTTGAGAAATATCGTCAGGGATCTATCTTCATTGAGCCGGAATTAATCAAACGCATTGATGTTGATAAAGGGCCGCACAATATATTGAACGGCAATGGTGGATTTGGTGGCTCAATTAAAGTTGTGACTAAAGATGCCAATGACTTATTGCGCCCTGATGAAGATTGGGGTGGTTTTATTAAGCAAAGCTTCCATACCAATGACAGACAATGGATCAATAGTGCTGCTTTATATGGCAGAGATCCCAATGGCTACGCAGATGGCTTGCTGTATTTCAGCAAACGTGATGGTCATAATATTAAACGCCCCGATGGGACACGTTTTGAGTTTTCTCAAAACAATCAAACTTCCTATTTATTGAAAACCAATTTCTACCCTAATGATTCAAATACTATTAGTTTATCAGCTATGCGCACTGAGTCGGATGGCTGGAAACCGTGGGCTGCGAAGCGGGATAAAATGAATGTTCCGTCAGAATGGGAAGTAGAAAAATATGGCTGGGATGGTGCATGGCAAAGAAAACTGGTCTTTCGTGATCAGACAGATCAAAATTATAGCGTCAAATGGAATATTGCACCGGAAGAAAACCTTTGGCTGAATCTGACGCTAACTAACACCTATTCGAAGACTAAACAAAATGATCGCCGTCCGGCAGATGTCTCCGGTAATTATGCCTCTTCTATGGGACAGAAAAGCTGGGTTGATTACACAGATATTCTCTCTGATATCAACAATAAAAGCATATTCTCAACCGGAAATATTGAACATGAACTCATGATTGGAGCCAAATGGCATAAAAATCAACGCAACGTGCTAATGTTCAATAAAAGCAAAAGTAAAAATATACAAGAAAATGCTGAATATAATTACGGCTATTATCAGCCGTACTATATGCCAGCAGGTACTCAGCATACCTACAGCCTGTATATGCAGGACTCTCTGAAACTGGGTAGTGTTACAGTTACACCAGGAGTGCGTTATGACCATGTGAAAAATACCGGAGAAGAAAATAAGGCTCCCCGTTTTAATAATAAATCTCCCGAAGCCAACCATGACTACAGCAGTGTCACTTATACTGGCTGGACACCTCATCTGGGCTTAATGTGGAAAACCAGTCAGAATCTCTCACTGTTTGCAGATATCAGCCACACATGGAGAGCGCCACTGGTAGATGAACAATATGAAGTTCAATCAAATGATTCCAGCGTCCCTGGCTCCAGCCGCAACCTAGATACTGAAAAAATGACCGGAATAAGACTTGGGGCCATATTTGATTACGATAATCTGATGTTTGAGAATGACAGCTTACAAATCCGTACTACGCTATTCCGTAATCGGGGAAAAGATGAAATTTTCAAAAGACGTGGAATTTATTGTGAAGAACACGGCAAAAATGGTTTACGTGATACATGTGGAAAGCCATTAGCTAATCATCGCAATCTACCCGGTTATACCATTGAAGGATTGGAAATAGAAACGTTCTACAACAGCAAATTCCTGTTTGGTAAACTATCTTACTCCACTATGCGTGGACAGCGCGATACTTCACCCCGCGACCCATGGATAGGACATAAAACCTGGTGGGATCAAATACCTCCAACTTCATTACGCTCTACGCTCGGGTTTAAAATACCACTCTTACAAATGAAGATGGGCTGGAAAGGCGACTTCATCCGCAAACAAGACCGTTCACCTGCAGATGGCGATCCAAAAGCGAAAGAGTGGTCACTGGAAAAAACCGCAGGTTATGCCCTACACGGCTTATTTGCCAGCTGGCAGCCACATTTCATACAAGGTTTTGAAGCTCGCATTACTGTCGATAACCTGTTCAATCGTGATTACCGCTCGTACTTAGGGGAAGCGGGGGCAGGTATTGGCCGCAACTATAAACTCAGCATTTCACAGCAGTTCTAACTAGTATTAAACCCTCATGCAATATACCCTCTTAATTTTTAAGAGGGTTATTAATACAATCTGCTATTGACTTCTATTAATAAATAAAAATAATAATCATTATCAAATTTATTCATTCAGGCAATATCACATGGCTGTGCAAAAAAGCACATTCGGACACAATGAAATAGCCCATCAGCTTTATAACGAATATCACGAATGGCTGCTGAGCTGGATCAAACAGAACTGTGCCAGTCTCAACCATGCGGAAGATCTCACCCATGATGTTTTTATCAAATTGATGCAATATCCGGATATCGCTGAGATCCGTTATCCCAAAGCTTTTTTAATTATCATCGCTCGCAGAACCATCGCTAATTATTACCGCCGGAAAAAGCTCGAAGAGAATTATTTGGACTATATCAGTACAGTGCCGAAAAACACGTCCTATCCAACAGAACATCAGCTTGTGCTGCTGGAGCAGTTAGAAAAGATAGATAGCACTCTTGATAAGCTACCGATAAAAGTCAGGCAGGCATTTCTGCTGACTCAGCTGCAAGGGATGCGCTATAAAGAAGTAGCAGAAGATCTTGGGATCTCCATGAGTTCGGTAAAAAGTTACTTACAACAGGCGCATAAAAGGTGTCACTCTCTTAATACACCATAAATATAAAGCCCGCTGCTTTTTCTGGCAGCGGGCTATTTTTAACGACTTCAGATCCCATTTCTCAATTGATTTGAAAAACGAAAATACATCAAAGAATGCGGTTTTTCTCTAACTGAGCAAGGCGAGCAGCTTCTCTTGCTTCGCGCTTTTTACGGGCATCACAGGGTTCAGGGCAATCACAAACTTTCTCAACACCAATGCTTCCCAAACCGCCGCAACTTCCCTGAATGCTTTTGCGTTTAACAATATAACCTAACGCCATTCCCGCAAAGGCCAGCAGGAAAAAGATAAAGGCTGCGATAAAGACTTCCATAACCTTCCCTCTTATTTCTTCTGTTGTAAATCGTCTTTCTGTTGTAAATAGTGCTTAAAGGCCGGGCTATAACGTTCTTCAAAACCATCTTTAGTTTTGACAATCATAAAGACCGGAATGTTCAGCTTCTCAGCCATTTCCATACCCTTTTCCGGCCCCAGAACATCTATCCCGGTAGAAAAACCATCGGCACTCATACAGCTCGGAGCAATAACCGTGATTGAAACCAGATTGTGTGCGATGGGTCGGCCTGTTTTAGGGTTAATCGTGTGAGAATAACGCACACCATTCTGTTCAAAGTAGTTACGATAATCACCCGATGTTGCTACAGCCATATTACCCGGCGCAATAATTTCCTGAGCACTTTGCGTCATTCCGCTATCGGAGGGTTTTTCAATCGCAATTCGCCAAGGTGTCCCTTTTCCATTATTGCCTGCAGTGCGGACTTCACCACCAATATCAACCATGTAATTACCGATATTCTGAGAAGCCAGATATTCTGCGACGACATCAACGCCATAGCCTTTGGCAATGGAAGAAAGATCAACATACAACTCAGGAATGGATTTAATCAGGCTATTACCTTCAACAGATAGATTATCGATGCCAATCCATGCGCGGCGTGTTGCCAGCTCGTCCTCTGTTGGTGTCTTCGTTACGCGCCCTTCCGGCCCGAAACCCCACAAATTCACTAATGGCCCGACAGTGACATCCAGCGCACCATCCGTCAGCTTATTAATACGGATGGCTTCTTTAACAACCTTAGCAGTAGCTGCGGATACCGGAAAAGGCGTATTCACTTCACGGCTTTGATTAAAACGACTCAATTCAGAATTTGGTCGGTAAGTGGACATCTGGTCGTTTACTTCCTCCAGTAAACGATCAATCTCTTTTTGCATATTTTCCGGAGTGGGAACTGATGAATCAGCAACATATTTGACGGAGTAATAAGTCCCCATCGTTTGCCCACTCAGATTCTGCTGTTCAGGGCCACCACATGCTGACAACAGCATAGCCGCCAGTAGCATTACACCCCAGTTGATAATTTTTTTATTCAACATAACTTACTCTTTCTGAATCGTCAGCGCCCACAAAATGTGGGCGCTTATCGTTAAATCAAAGTGTTATATACCCGCACAATTTACTACCGTTGTGGGGATATATATCATGGCCTGATTCAAATCATCAGCCACCGAAATCATCCAACAGGATGTTTTCATCTTCTACACCAAGATCTTTCAGCATCTTAATGACTGCTGCGTTCATCACCGGAGGCCCACACATATAGAACTCACAATCTTCCGGTGCCGGATGGTCTTTCAGATAGTTTTCATACAGGACATTGTGAATAAAGCCTGTGTAACCATCCCAGTTATCTTCCGGCAGCGCATCAGACAATGCCACATGCCATGTGAAGTTTTCATTCTCTGCCGCCAGCTGATCAAAATCTTCGGTATAGAACATTTCGCGCTTAGAACGAGCACCGTACCAGAAAGTAATCTTACGCTTGGAGCTCAGTCTTCTCAGCTGATCAAAGATATGCGAACGCATTGGTGCCATACCTGCACCACCACCGATAAAGACCATCTCTGCATCAGTATCTTTCGCAAAGAATTCACCGAATGGGCCGGAAATAGTAACTTTATCACCCGCTTTCAGTGACCAGATATAGGAAGACATGATACCCGGTGTCACGTCAGGATTTCTTGGCGGCGGTGTTGCAATACGCACGTTCAGCATAATTACGCCGTGTTCTTCCGGATAGTTCGCCATAGAATAGGCACGAACAGTTGGTTCAGTCACTTCAGAAACATAGCGGAACAGGTTAAATTTATCCCAGTCCTCACGGTATTCATCCGGTACATCAAAATCAGAATAACGGGCAACATGTGGCGGACATTCAATCTGAATGTAACCACCCGCGCGGAATGGTACAACTTCCCCATCAGGAATTTTCAGTTTTAATTCCTTAATGAAAGTTGCTTTATTATCGTTAGAGATAACTTCACATTCCCACTTTTTAACGCCGAATATTTCTTCCGGCAATTCAATTTTCAGGTCCTGCTTAACATTAACCTGACATGCCAGACGGCAGCCTTCTTTCGCTTCGCGCTTGTTAATGTGAGACAGTTCGGTAGGCAGGATGTCACCGCCACCGTCCTTGATTTTTACACGGCACTGACCACAAGAACCGCCGCCACCACAAGCAGAGGAAACAAAAATCCCCTGATTAGCCAGCATACCCAATAACTTGTCACCGGCAGGAGCAGTAAAACTTTTATCCTCATCGCCGTTGACTTCAACTTTAATATCCCCGGTGTTCACCAGCTTCGATTTTGCGAACAAAATCATTGCTGTCAGTGCCAACACAATCAGGGTAAACATTACTACGCCTAGAATGATTATATCCATGAATTCTTCCCGCCTTTAGAGCTGCACGCCGGAGAAGGACATAAAGCCCAATGCCATCAGCCCGGTGGTAATAAAGGTGATCCCCAGTCCTTTCAAACCTGCCGGAACATCCGCATATTTCATTTTTTCACGGATTGCGGCCATCAGAACAATTGCCAGCATCCAGCCCATACCTGAACCGAAACCATATACGATGGATTCGCTGAAGTTATAGTCGCGCTGGGCCATGAAAGAAACACCACCAAAAATCGCACAGTTTACCGTAATCAACGGCAGGAAAATCCCCAATGCGTTGTACAGGGCGGGAACGTAGCGGTCAAGGATCATTTCCAGTATCTGTACCAGTGCGGCAATCACACCGATAAAGGTAATGAAGTTCAGGAAGCTCAGATCAACGCCATCAATCAGGGCACCATCACGGAGTACCAGATTGTAAACAAGGTTGTTGGCAGGAACCGAAATTCCCAGAACAACCGTTACGGCAACGCCCAAACCAAAAGCGGTTTTTACGTTTTTGGATACCGCCAGAAAAGTACACATACCGAGAAAGAAGGATAACGCCATATTCTCGATAAAGACGGCACGGACAAACAAACTAATATAATGTTCCATGTTGCCTGTTACTCCTTATCAACCTGCTCAGGCTTCAGAGTCCGCAGACCCCAAATCAGCATACCAATGATGAAGAATGCACTTGGTGCCAGCAGGAACAAGCCATTAGGCTGATACCAACCGCCATTCTTGATGGATTCCATCACTGTAATGCCCAACAGTTTTCCTGAGCCAAACAGCTCGCGCAAAAAACCCACCAGCAACAGAATAACACCGTAGCCCAAGCCGTTACCGATACCATCCATAAAGCTTTCCACCGGTGGTGCTTTCATAGCATAGGCTTCTGCGCGGCCCATTACGATACAGTTAGTGATGATAAGGCCAACAAACACGGATAACTGTTTTGAGATTTCATAGGCATACGCCTGTAAAATCTGGTCTACCACAATAACCAGCGATGCGATAATCGCCATCTGTACGATTATTCGCACGCTGCCAGGAATGTAGTTACGAATCAATGAAATAAAGAAGTTAGAGAATGCTGTGACCAGTGTTACAGCAATCGTCATTACCAGAGCAGTTTCCAGTTTGGTTGTTACAGCCAATGCTGAACATACCCCCAGAACCTGCAATGCTATCGGGTTATTATCAAACAACGGCCCAAGCAGGACGCGTTTTATCTCTTTGCTATCAGCCATCTTTCAGGGCTCCCTCGCGTACTTTTTTCAGGAACGGACCAAAACCGTTATCACCCAACCAGAAATCAAACATATGCTGAACACCGTTGGAAGTCAGAGTCGCTCCGGATAAACCATCAACACCGTAAGGATTATCACCGGCTCCACCACGAACGATCTTAATCGCCGGAGCACCTTCCGGGTTATACAGTTTTTTACCAACCCATTGCTTACGCCATTGTGGGTTATCAACTTCACCACCCAGACCCGGCGTTTCGCCGTGAGAATAGTAAGTAATGCCGCGAGATGTTACGCCATCCACATCAATAGAAATAAACGCATACATCATTGACCACAAACCTGAACCGTAGATTGGCAATACCAGCTCAGTTGTTTTTCCGTGATCATCTTTTACCAGATAGATTTCTGCCATATCAGCGCGACGACGGATTTTTGCCAAATCCTGTTTCGATGATAAAGCGATACTGGTTTCATCACTGCGCAGAGCATTATTCAGGTCAAACTTACCATCACTTTTTTCAAGTGCTGCCGTTTTCAAATTAAGCAATTCAGGTTGAATACGACTGTCATACACTTCTTTAATTTCTGCTGTTGTCATGTCTGGCTTGAGCAAACCGGCAACATCCAGAATATTGCGCTGCTTATCCAGCAGTTTCTGTTCCTGCTGCTGCGCTTTCAAACCTACGGCTGAACCAGCAACGACAATCGAACATACAAGGCACAGCACAAAAACAACGAGAAACGTTCTGCCGATGCTGTCATTATTTTTTGGTTTATCATTAGCCACGGGCTTTTCTCCGCTTAATATTGGCCTGCACGACCAGATAATCGAACAGTGGCGCGAACAGGTTAGCGAACAGAATCGCCAACATCATCCCTTCTGGGTAAGCTGGGTTCACAACCCGGATCAGAATACACATGACCCCGATCAGAATACCGTATGCCCACTTACCTTTATCCGTAAATGCAGCAGATACCGGGTCTGTAGCCATAAAGATCATGCCAAATGCGAAACCGCCCAGAACCATGTGCCAGTACCAAGGCATAGCAAACATCGGGTTAGTATCTGAACCAATTGCATTGAACAGATAGGACATGGCAATCATACCGGCCATGACACCAGCAACGATGCGCCATGAAGCGATACGGGAAAACAGAATAATGGCA
The DNA here is from genome assembly GCF_963876465.1 of Xenorhabdus sp. KK7.4. NCBI lineage: Bacteria > Pseudomonadati > Pseudomonadota > Gammaproteobacteria > Enterobacterales > Morganellaceae > Xenorhabdus > Xenorhabdus sp. KK7.4. The sequence continues at coordinate 60,864 of NZ_CAWNQF010000001.1, read as the reverse complement.
CCACCGATGAAAATCATCAGAGTGGAAACTTCACCCACTGAACCCGGGATGTTACCAAGGAAAGCATCCATCCATGTTACAGGCTGTCCTGAAATGGTGTTCATCAGAGCGTGCTGGCCTGCATTCGCCCACTGAGACAGCGGAGTCGCACCAGAAAAGCCGTCAGCCGCAGTCCAGACCAGATCACCTGAGATTTGCGCAGGATAAGCAAAGAACAGGAAAGCACGGCCTGCCAGCGCTGGGTTAAGGAAGTTACGCCCGGTTCCACCAAAGATTTCTTTTGCGACAACAATACCAAACGTAATACCCAGTGCCGCCTGCCATAATGGCAGCGTTGGCGGAACAATCAGTGCGAACAGAATCGAGCTGACAAAAAAGCCTTCGTTGATTTCATGTTTACGGATAATGGAAAATAAAACTTCCCAAAAACCCCCAACAACAAAAACAACCGCATAAATTGGCAGGAAATAGGTTGCGCCCAACAGCATTTTGCTGCCCCACCCTGCATCCGGTGTCAGTGATGCACCAAGATACTGAGCCAGCATATAATGCCAGTCTGAAGACAGAACCTGCTGTAATGCCTCTCCGCTGTATAGATGGGTCAGGGCTGGTATCGCCTGATTCCCGACGTTATACATTCCCCAGAACATCGCCGGAAAAACAGACATCCATACCAGAATCATCATACGCTTGAGATCGATGGCATCACGGACGTGAGTTTTCCCTTTTGTCACCGTGCCCGGCGTGTAAAAGACGGTGCTCACTGCCTCATAGAGAGGATAATATTTTTCCAGCTTGCCACCGGCCTCAAAGTGATGTTCTACTTTTTCAAAATAATTTTTCAGGCCCATGAATTACCCTTCCTGCTCAATCTTAGTCAGCACTTCACGCAGTACCGGACCATACTCATATTTACCCGGGCAAACATAAGTACACAGTGCCAAATCTTCTTCATCTAACTCCAGACAACCCAGAGCCTGAGAACCATCAGTGTCCCCAGCCAGCAGATCACGAAGCAAGTGAGTAGCCATGATATCCAGTGGCATTACTCGCTCGTAGTTGCCGATTGGCACCATGGAGCGATCTCCGCCATTTGTGGAAGTTGAGAAAGCAAACCGCTTCTTTTTCAGGAAATGACCGATGGTGGTGCGGGTAATGGAGAATTTATTCGTACCGGGGGCTATCCAGCCAAATAATTCTTTCTCACGGCCTTCAGACAGAACAGATACCAGAGTATGGAAACGGCCCAGATAATGATGAGCTTCATCTGATTTAGCGCCACACAGTACTGAACCGGAAATAATACGGTTTTCACCCTCTTTCAGCTGCCCGTGAGTCACTTCCAGCAAGTCAGCACCCAGACGGGAACGAACCAGACGCGGTGTTTTAACCTGCGGCCCCGCCAGAGAAATGACGCGATCAGTATACAATTCACCGGTTGTGAATAGCTTACCGATAGCAATAACATCCTGATATCCAAGATGCCATACTGCTTTCTGAGCACTGACCGGTTCAATGAAATGAATATGTGTTCCAACCAATCCAGCGGGATGCGGCCCGGCAAACTGGCTGTAAGTAATTTGAGGATTGTTCCCCGATGCCGGAATTTTCCCCGCGCCGTGGCAAACGTGGATTTTTCCTTCTGTCAGTTTTGACAGAACATTCAGACCATCAACAAAAGCCTCTTCTTGTGTTGCAATAACAACGGACGGATCAGCCGCCAGTGGCTGAGTATCAATTGCCGTAACAAAGATTGCCTTTGGTGTGGAGCCTGGAGCAGGAGAACGACTGAAAGGACGTGTACGTAATGCCGTCCACATTCCTGATGAAAGCAGGTTTTTTTCTACCTGTTCACGGGTCAGCCCTGCAAGTTCTGTACGCTCATAACGATCAAACGTTATTTGTTCGTCACCATTAACCTCAATCACAACAGATTGCAGTACACGGCGCTCTCCACGTCCAATGGTTACAACTTTCCCACTTGCGGGACTGGTAAATACTACCCCTGGATTCTTTTTATCTTCAAAAAGAATTTGCCCTTTTTTAACATGCTCACCTTCCTTAACCAGCATAGAAGGACGCATTCCAACATATTCTTCGCCTAATAAGGCGACATGGCGAATTGTCGGACCATCTTCTATAACTTGGGCAGGCGCTCCTGCTATCGGGAGGTCGAGTCCTTTTTTAATTTTAATCATAAGATTTGCACAAGTTTATCAGTTAAATCATATGCTACAGCTCACCCAGTGGTATTTCCGCGGGGTGAGGCAGCGACTTCAGTAATAAAAAACAGCTTGAGCGGCATATATCTCAAGTTATTCATGCCGATAATCGTTACAATATTCTCTTAAGTTTCGCCGGCAACGATTCTAACATTTCCCCCAAACGCTGTCTGACTAATCGAGTGATTTAGCTCAAGCAAATAAGAATAATTTCTCTGCTGAACCGTTAACTACTCGATAAAGCCGAGCACAATCATCACTTTTCCCTACTACGGAGGGCTTTTTAACCAGACTGTCTTTTTATGGGTACAAAATATCGTTGTTATATTTACTCAGCATATTGCCACGACATGATAACCTCAATCGCAGGATGTCATTAAGTTATTACCTTCTTAGGTGGTTATATTATGAAAAAAAGTATTCTTTATTTTTCGCTGAGCTGGTTTCTCGTTAGTGTACCAGCATTTACTCAGGCTCAGGGCTTATTATCAGGCAGTAAACAATTAAGTGAAAAATCACCATTAAAACAGCTCGGCTCTGATGTCTTCATTCAAATATTCAAAGAAGAAAAAATACTTGAACTCTACACCAAAAACAGCACAGGCCATTATCAATTAATCCGGCAATATCCTATCTGTAATTACTCCGGAGGGCTTGGCCCTAAGACCCTGAAAGGGGACTTAAAAAGCCCGGAAGGTTTTTACCACGTCAGCCTTAAACAGTTAAAACCCAACAGCAGCTACTACCGAGCCATTAATATAGGCTTTCCCAATCAATTCGATAAATACCGGGGGTATTCCGGCAAGAATTTAATGATTCATGGTGCATGTAAATCTATTGGCTGCTATGCCATGACCAATCTTTATATGGATGAAATATACCGATATGCAGAAAGTGCGCTTCATCGTGGGCAACGAGAAATTAAAATTGACATTTACCCCTTCAGGATGACGTCATCAAATATGAAACGCCATCACAATAACGTCAATTACCCATTTTGGAAACAGTTGCAGCCTGCTTATGAATATTTCGTTCAACATAGCACACCTGCAACTGTTAAAGTCATCAGAGGACAATATGTTTTAAATCAGGTAGCTCAACCAGATAGCCAAACTCCGTCAGACTATGCGTTCACCAAGGTGAAATAATGCATAACTTCCCGGTTCAATTTTATGCCACTCTTCGTTATGCGTTAAAGGTAAAGTTGCAATCACGGATACCACATCATCAGGCTGCGTATGTTCCTGAAAATCAATTTCAATATCCTGATCAAGCAATTTTGCTTTACCGAAAGGAGAACGGCGGGTAATCCAGTGCAATTGTGTCGAGCAATAAGCCAGCATAAATCGCCCGTCAGATAGCAGCATATTGAACACACCTTTTTCCCGAAGTTCATCTGCCAGTGATGCGATGAAACGGAATACCGCTGGCCAGTTGGAAGGCCGTTTAGGATATTTCACCGATAACTGATGCAGTATCCAGCAAAATGCCCATTCACTGTCAGTTTCACCAACCGGACGATAATTTCCCGTTTTCAGGTTACGATGCCCTTTCAATTGACCATTATGGGCATAAGTCCAGTACCTTCCCCATAATTCACGGGTAAACGGATGAGTATTCACAAGGGATACATTGCCACGGTTAGCCTGACGAATATGGGCAATAATAGCCTCTGATTTAATCGGATAGCCCTGAATAAAACGGGCAACAGGAGAATGATAACAGGGCTGGTGATCTTTGAAGGTTCGATACCCAAGACCTTCATAGAAAGTAATTCCCCAGCCGTCCCTGTGAGGGCCTGTATTCCCGCCTCGCTGGATAAGACCACTCAAACTGAAAATGATATCCGTTGGCACATTGGCACTCATGCCAAGTAATTCACACATTGCCTACCTCTAACCTGAACCTGATACCTGTTAACGCTGATTTCTGTTAACACTGGTTTCTATTAATACGCTGCAATCAGGCTTTTACCATCTCTTTTTCAATTAACTGAATCAAAATATGGATTACTTTGATATGAATTTCCTGAATACGATCCGCGTAACCGAAATGAGGCACACGAATTTCAACATCCGCTGTTCCGGCCATTTTGCCGCCATCTTTACCGGTCAGGGTGATCACCTTCATCCCTTTCGCACGGGCAGCTTCAATTGCCTTAATAATATTACCGGAATTACCTGAGGTTGAGATTCCGAGCAGAACATCACCTTGTTGGCCAACAGCTTCGATATAGCGGGAAAACACATAATCATAGCCAAAATCATTACTCACGCAGGACAGGTGGCTGGGATCAGAAATAGCGATACCAGGGTATCCCGGACGGTTTTCACGATAACGGCCTGTCAACTCTTCCGCAAAATGCATGGCATCACAATGTGAACCACCATTGCCGCAAGAAAGTACTTTTCCTCCCGCCTTGAATGAATCTGCCAACAAAACCGCCGCTTTTTGAATAGCATCAATATTGGCATTATCGTTGAGAAAGTTGGTCAGTGTCTCTACGGCTTCAGATAATTCACTGCGGATCAGATCTTGATACATGGGGCTCATACTCCTGAAAGGAAAGGTCTTCGGGATTAATAACAACAGCTATTCAGTGTAACGGATTCCCCCTCCTGAAAGAAGATTTCATTACACCCTGACGAAACTATCACAGCAAAAACAGCAATCACTTTGTGAGCTAGATTGTAATTAAGATGTAAATATATTGATAAAAGCCTTTTCCTCATCTAAAAAAGAAGAACATCACAACAGGTCAGACCTCTGACAACTCAACCTGAGATTTACAGGAGTTTTACTATGACCGTCCTCAGTATCATCTTATTTTTAGCCTTAATTGGCGGGCTTTGTTACCGCAAAGTCAGCCTGACTGTTAGCAGCCTGCTGCTTATTGCCTATACATTCATTATGGGTGTTACCGGCTTATGGAGCTACTGGCTACTACTACCACTCGCTATTATCCTGTTCCCTCTTGTTTTCACCCCGACCCGAATCTCTTTATTCTCCGCTCCCGGCCTGAAAGCATTCCGTAAAGTTATGCCAAGCATGTCCAGAACAGAGAAAGAAGCTATTGATGCAGGTACAACATGGTGGGAAGGTGATTTGTTCCGTGGCAATCCTGACTGGAAAAAATTGCACAATTACCCTAAACCACAACTCACTGCTGAAGAACAGGCATTCATTGATGGCCCTGTGGAAGAAGCCTGCCGTATGGCAAATGATTTCCAAATCAGCCATGAATTAGCTGACTTGCCTCCGGAGCTGTGGGCTTACCTGAAAGAGCATCGCTTCTTTGCGATGATCATCAAGAAAGAATATGGCGGTCTGGAATTCTCAGCTTACGCCCAATCACAAGTGCTGCAAAAACTGTCTGGTGTCTCCGGTATTCTGGCGATCACTGTCGGCGTACCTAACTCGTTAGGCCCGGGTGAATTATTGCAGCACTATGGTACCGATGAGCAGAAAAAACATTACCTGCCCGGTCTTGCCCGTGGTGAAGAAATTCCCTGTTTTGCTCTGACCAGCCCGGAAGCCGGTTCTGATGCAGGTGCAATTCCGGATACTGGTGTCGTCTGTATGGGCGAATGGCAGGGAGAACAAGTTCTTGGTATGCGCCTGAACTGGAATAAACGCTACATCACTCTTGCACCTATCGCGACTGTACTGGGGCTGGCATTCAAATTGTATGATCCGGACCATTTACTGGGTGAGACTGAATCTCTGGGCATTACCTGTGCTCTTATCCCAACCAATACCCCGGGTGTTGAAATCGGTCATCGCCACTTCCCACTGAATATTCCATTCCAGAACGGGCCAACCCGTGGTCAGGATATTTTCGTTCCTATCGATTACATTATTGGTGGGCCGAAAATGGCTGGGCAAGGCTGGCGTATGCTGGTTGAATGTCTGTCAGTTGGCCGTGGTATCACTCTGCCGTCCAACGCAACTGGCGGACTGAAAAGTATCGCTATGGCTATCGGTGCTTACTCCTACATTCGCCGTCAGTTCAAATTGCCTATCGGTAAAATGGAAGGTATTGAAGAACCACTGGCCCGAATTGCCGGTAACTCTTATCTGATGGATGCAGCAGCAACGATGATCACAAGCGGCATTATGATGGGTGAAAAACCTGCCGTTCTGTCGGCTATCGTGAAATATCATTGTACCCACAGAGGCCAGCGTGCAGTCATTGATGCAATGGATATCGCTGGTGGTAAAGGTATCTGCCTTGGCCCATCTAACTTTTTGGCCCGTTCTTATCAGGGCGCACCTATCGCCATCACTGTAGAAGGTGCGAATATCCTGACCCGTAGCATGATTATCTTTGGTCAGGGCGCCATTCGCTGCCATCCTTATGTACTGGCTGAAATAGCTGCGGCTGAGAAAAATGATGTCAAAGCATTTGATAAAGCGCTGTTTGGTCACCTCGGGCATGTTGCCAGCAATACCCTGCGTAGCCTCTGGTTAGGTATTACTAATGGCAGAACGAGTAGCACACCTGTTAATGATGGGACCCGCCGTTACTATCAGCTCATCAATCGCCTGAGTGCCAACCTTGCCCTGATGTCTGATGTTTCCATGGGCGTATTGGGTGGCAGCCTGAAACGTCGTGAACGTATCTCAGCCCGTCTGGGTGATATTCTGAGCCAAATCTTCCTGGCAAGTGCCACTTTAAAACGCTATGAAGATGAAGGACGCCAGAAAGAAGACTTACCATTGGTACAATGGGCGGTAGAAGATGCTCTGTATCAGGCGGAACTGGCTCTGCATGATTTACTGCGTAACTTCCCTAACCGTCTGGTGGCTGGTTTAATGCGAGGAATTGTCTTCCCTCTGGGTCGTTCACGCACCGCTCCAGCGGATAAACTGGATCACAAACTGGCTCAGATATTACAGACTCCTTCTGCAACCCGTGATCGGATTGGTCGTGGTCAGTATCTGACACCAAGCGAGCATAATCCTCATGGATTACTGGAAGAAGCCCTGCATGACGTTATTGCCGCAGAGCCTATTCATGCCCGCCTGAGCCGTGAAGCAGGCAAAAATCTGGGCTTTACACGTCTGGATCAGTTAGCTGAAAAAGCATTATCTGATAATAAGATCACCAAAGAAGAAGCGGATATTCTGAAACGAGCGGAAGCCAGCAGACTGCGTTCAATCAATGTTGATGAATTTGAAACAGACGCACTCTCTGTACCTAATGCAACAAAAAAAGCGAATAAGCAAATCAAAGCGGCTTAATGCTGATACAAGTGATAAGTAAATAGTAAACAAAGCGGGGCACATCACAGCCCCGTTTTTTTACACTTCTTCCAGTGATAACAATTCCTGTATTGTCTGTCGACGACGAATTAAACGAGGCTGTCCCTCAACAAGCAATATTTCCGGAATCAAAGGGCGGCTATTATAGTTTGAAGACATCGATGCACCATAAGCACCGGTATCATGAAAAATCAGATAATCACCAACAGAAATATCAGGCAGCATACGCGGGATGACCTCCCCTCCTTCCAGCTGGGTAAAAACATCGCCCGATTCACATAATGGCCCTGCCACTAAGGTTTCTCTCAAGTCAGAACCACTGCTGTATTTCCCAATATCACTATGCTTTCCGTCACGATTATCAGGCAAAACAGAAATATGGTGATAGCTGCCATACATCGCTGGGCGCATCAAATCATTAAAACCGGCATCCGCCAGCACATAATGACGGTTTCCCATTGACTTTACCGCTCTCACTTCTGCCATCAAAACCCCGGCTTCAGCAACCAGAAAACGACCGGGCTCAATCTCCAGCTTAATATGATGTCCCAAGTGCTGCTCTATACGCTGGCGGGCTTCATGCCATAAATTGTAATAATGGCAAGTATCCACGGCTTCCTCGCCGTTTTTATAGGGAATGGATAACCCTCCGCCTGCTGAAATTGCCTGAATATCTACTCCACACGATACAACCTGTTCCACCATCGCATTACAAACATTAGCCAGATGCTGGTAGTCAACACCGGAACCAATATGCATATGCAAACCAACCAGATGCAGGTTGTATTGATGAATTTTCTCAAGAGCTAAAGGCAAATCCTGAAACCAGATCCCATGTTTGCTATTTTCACCACCCGTATTGGTCTTCTGGCTATGACCATGCCCGAATCCGGGGTTAATTCTCAGCCAAACCGGATGTGCTGGCTGACGCTGACCAATCTGTTCCAGCATATCAATGGAACCAGCATTGACAGGAATATCTAGCTCAATGACACGATCCAGTGTCTCTTCATCAATAAGATCGGCGGTGAATACAATCTCAGATTTATCACGTCCGGGCTGAAACCCGGCATGAAGAGCACGTTCAATTTCGCCCAGTGATACCGAATCCACTTTAATACCCTGTTCTCTCATCAAGCGTAGGATATGGGTATTAGAACAGGCTTTCTGTGCAAAACGGATAACATCAAACTGCTTTAGCTTCCCAATTTGTCTGCTAATAATATCGCTGTCATAAACCCATAATGGCGTTCCGTAAACCTCGGGCAAAGCAAGAAGGTTTTCTGGCGTAAAATTATTGCCTGAATTATCAGTACCTGAATTAACAGTCATAGTGGGTATTGTCATTGGAGCGTTCTCACAAAATCAGCAGATACTTCATTATTGCCAGCAAAAAGGCGGGAAGAAAAATATCTATTTTGCTAAAGGCTATTCATTTCTGATATTGTTTTGCTTTATTTTTAAACACGTCGTTGTATGGTACACACTAACAGACTATTTTCTTTGTGAAACAGTCTCGAAGTGAAGTCTAAAGGAGAGCACTATGCACACCTGCTCATGGCGACATATAGAGATTTTTCATGCCGTAATGACCACAAGGAACCTGACTGATGCTGCGGTTTTGCTGAAAACTTCACAACCAACAGTAAGCCGTGAACTGGCGCGTCTAGAACAGTTGTTGAAATTTAAATTGTTTGATCGGATAAAAGGGCGTTTATTCCCGACCGCGCAAGGGCTGAGGTTATTTGAAGAAGTCCAGCGATCCTATTATGGGCTGGAAAGGATTCTCAATGCAGCGGACAGTATTCGCCAATTTGAGTATGCGCAACTATCTATCGCCTGTTTACCGGTATTCTCACAATCTTTATTACCCTCAGTCTGCCGCAGATTCATTCAATCCTATCCTGATGCACAACTGACCATCATTCCACAGGAGTCTCCACTACTGGAAGAGTGGCTTTCGGCACAACGCCACGATATCGGTTTAACCGAACATATGCAGACACCTGCCGGAACTGAACGTGAAACTTTACTGACATTGAATGAAGTCTGCGTTCTGCCGGAGAGCCATCCACTTGCACAAAAACCACAACTGACACCAGAAGATTTTCATGATCAGCCCTTTATCAGTCTTTCTATTACTGACAGCTACAGAAAGCTTATCGATGCGATATTTAACGAACATCAGGTTTCACGCAGGATGATTATGGAGACCCACAGTGCATCATCAGTATGTGCTATGGTTAGTGAAGGTATCGGAGTATCGATTGTCAATCCTCTGACCGCTCTCGATTATCTGAATAAAAAAGCACAGCATAAAAACACGGGGTTCTGTATACGGCCGTTCAGTATAGAAATTCCTTTTATCGTTAGCTTAATTAAGCCGCTCCATCGCCCATCTTCCGAGCCGGTTGAAATATTTATTAGCCATTTAAAACAACAGGCTAAGCTATTTCCTCAAAAATTAGCATCAGCTTTTCAACGTTAATTGCTGCCAGTGAGAGGATGAATCAAACCACTCCACCAGAAAATCCAATAAGGCCCGTAAGGTAGCGGGCATATTTTGACGGCTGACATAAATACCGTAGATCCCCATCGTCTGAGGCTGATAATCAGGTAATAACTCAATTAATTGCCCTGATTTTAAATAGGGTGAGACGGAATAATAAGGCTGCATAGAAATACCTGCTCCTTGTAAAGCCGCTTCCATCAGAACCGTTGATTCATTAGCACTTAACGTACCGCTGACAGGAACCGAATACTGTTCATCCTGTTGTTCAAATAACCATAAATTTTTGTCAAAAAGGTTATAAGTCAGGCAATTATATATCGCCAAATCATCGGGTTTCTGGGGAAGCCTTTTTCCGGCTAAATAAGAAGGAGCGGCACAAATAACAGAACGGCAAGTCGATAGCGGACGGGCGATTAAATTCAGTCCCAGATTATTAGTAATACGAATGGCCAAATCAATACGCTCTTCAACCAACTTAGTCGCTTTATTACTGATTTCCAGACTAACCCCAATTTGCGGATACTTGCGCATAAATTCGGGGATAGCCACAGACAGTGCACTCATTCCCAGTGCCTGACAACAGCTTACTCTCAACTGCCCTTTCAGAGTTTTAGCTTCTGTCGATTGTTGAACCGGCATTGCTTCCGCCAGTTCTATCAGCTTGAGGCTTCGCTGATAAGCCTGTTCTCCCGCTGATGTCAGGCTGATTTGGCGAGTTGTACGATGTAAAAGACGAATTTCTGACCATCGTTCCATTTCAGACAAATAACGTGACACCATTGCCCGTGACATATCAAGCCGTTCTGCTGCCGCACTCAAACTACCCTGTTCAACAATTGTGACAAAAACCTGTGCTGCTGTGATCCTGTCCATCTATTTTTCTGTATCCCCACGCTGATTCGATTGATTTATGCAACAAACAGTTGCCAATTATGGGATTTTTCAATCGGAGTATGCAATCTATTATAGGCGCCATTCAAGCAGATAAGCATTTAGGAATTCGATGATGGCTAACAAGACTACAGTACATAAAACAATATTAAATACAGCTCTGGTCACAGCACTCTCATTAGGAATGGGGGCATTCGCTCAGGCCGCTGAACTTAAAATGGATATTTACAATCCGGGTGAAGAAAGCATTTTTCCTGTCTCTTCTGAAGTTATCAGTGGTGAACATGAAGTTGTACTGATTGATGCACAGTTCAGAAAAAGCGATGCTCAGGAATTGGTCAAAATGATCCAGAAGACGGGGAAAAAACTGACGACGATCTACATCAGCCAATCTGATCCAGATTATTACTTTGGCCTTGATGTGATCACTGAAGCCTTCCCTGAAGCCAAAGTGATCGCTTCACCAGAAACGATTAAAGCTATCAATGAAACCAAAGATGGCAAGCTGGCATACTGGGGTGGCGTTCTGCAAGATCAGGCTCCGAAAAAAATTATTGTCCCTGAGCCATTGAAAGGAAATACTTTCACTGTAGACGGTGAAAAATTGATTGTTGAAGGTTTGAATGGCCCGGCAGCAGATCGTACTTTCGTATGGGTTCCTAAATTAAAAGCTGTTGTTGGTGGTGTTACTGTATCTGAAAATATTCATGTATGGATTGCGGACACTCAGACTAAATCATCTCGTCAGAACTGGATGCAAACATTAGACCAAATTAAAAACCTGCAACCTGAAACTGTGGTGCCAGGTCATTATATCGGTCATACAGCCATGACACTCGAGTCAGTGAATTTTACTCAAAATTACCTGGCTACACTGGAGAAAGAATTACCAAAAGCAAAAGATTCCACAGCATTAATCTCAGTTATGAAAAAACATTATCCAAACCTTGCGGAAGAATCCAGCCTTGAATTAAGTGCAAAAGTTCTGAAAGGCGAAATGACGTGGCCTCAATAAATTAAAATTATCATGGGTGTTACGAATAGTAGCACCCGTATTTTATTCAAATAGTTATTCCCCCAAAAAAACACCATAACAAAAAATAAAATTATCATTTCCAAAATCCCGTTAATACTTTATATTTAAACACAAACAAAACTTATAATAAAAATATAAAAAACAAACCCACCAATTAAACACAAACAATTCCTAAATTAAGTGACATTTGTCATTATTTTATTTTTATAACTCATAATAAACTGAAGTTGTGACCAATGAGCCATACTGCAATAAATCAACTTGAATAAAAAACCCATTTTATTTAGATTTGGTTTCAACGGAGAGATAAGCAAGCCAACCTAAGATAATTAGATGCTTCTAACGTCTAGGTTATGTAAGGTAGGCAGCTTAAGGCCAACTAGATGCTTCCAACGTCTAGCGCAAGCAGGATGAACAGCCTAAACCAGCTAGATGCTTCCAACGTCTAGCGTATACAGGAGCTACCCAGCCTACTAGATGCTTTTAACATCTATTGTATGCAGAAAGTAGCCCAATACATTAGATGCTTTTAACATCTACCATGTAATTAATGTGTACTATAGGCTCTAATCCTGCTCTCTCCCATATTTTCAATTCTCACATTCATTTCCCAATTAATACTAACCAAGTTCAATAGATTGCCCAGTAGAAAGATTCTTCGCATTTGATAACCATAATCTTCCCCATCTACCACTACAGTGACAAGCATAAATATGCTGTATATTTTCTTTTTTAATATATCGTCTGATACGCAATAGCTTCAAGGGAGAAGCATAACGTAAATGTAAACCGCCAATAATGGCATAGACTTTATCGATACCCGTTATAGATTTACAAAATTCAACCATATCGATAACACCACGATGCCCACAGCCAATAAAAATAATTAATCCGTGTTGGGATTTATAAATTAAAGCACCTTCATCTTTGACAAAATCAGGAGAATAATTCTCACCTGCAATCACACCATAACTTTTACTTTCTTCTTTTTTAATCTCACCTGAATAAATAAAGCTATCATTAATGTGAGTTTCATCTTTTGAAAAAAAAGTGTCGAAATTGGAATAATTAACCTGTCTGGATAATTTTTTAAATTTCATAGCATTATTTTTCGTTATTAACCAACCATAATATCTTTCATTTTTCACCTCCGGATGACAAATAACTTTAGCGTTCGTAGAAAAAAAAGGTAGACCTCCACAGTGGTCAAAATGACCATGAGAAACAATAACTGTAGAAACCTTCGATAAATCTATATTTAATTTCTTTGCGTTATCGATAAAACTGCCATCTGGACCAGTATCAAAAAGAATTGTATTTTCCTGATTCTGAATTAATAAGCTTAACCCCTGCTTATTGATTAAGCTTCCTTTGTAGGGTGCAAAAACCTGATTTTCTAATAATGCTGTTATTTTTAGTGTCATAGTACACTCTTTTAAGCTTTGATATTTCTATAGTTTTCTGACTATATCCAATATGCTGAGTTATCTAAACTTGAGCAAGCTCGATAATATTAATCCCAGATAGATAAAAAAACATCAAAAGTATGGCAGAAAAACAAAGATAAGGCCCAAAAGCAATAAACCCTGGATAACTTTTCCTTTTCAGCCAGATAATCGCAAACCCTAACAGTCCGGAGATTGAAGACAGAAGCATCAACACAGGGATCATCTCTATACCAATCCATGCTCCTATTGCAGCAGCCAGCTTTAAATCACCATAGCCAACCCCCTCTTTCTTAAAAATACACCGACATAACCAATATAATATCCACAAAAATAAATACCCTGATATGGCGCCATATATCGCACTCTTAATCGGAATTAAATTATCACCGCTATTAAACACCAATCCGAACCATAATAAAGGCTGAGTGAAAACATCTGGTAACTGATAAGTCTTTATATCAATAATGGCTAAGAAAACTAAAGTAATGCAAAAAAACGAAATTATTATATCATTCAGATTAACTGGATTATTGAACCACTGATTTTTTCCATCCATGAAAATACTCAATACAGCTTCCATAAATAACATCCCTGTAATGATATCCCTTATTTATTTCCTGACGTTAATCAGAACACGGTGAATATTAAATTTTCCCACAGGTCATTAGCAATGAAAAATCTATTAAAACTGCCATTATGAAATAAATATGCGAGCCAGCTCGCAAGGTCTTTTTGTCTGATAGACAACTTGATTAGGCTACCAGCGCTCCTTTATCATGGCAGCATATGCCATACCGGGGTTATCCGGAGAAAAAAGGAAAGAAAAATATGCGAATTCCCCGCATCTATCACCCTGCCCCTCTCACTGTAGGAACTGAAATTAGCCTTAGTGATGATGCCGCCAACCATGTTGGCCGTGTACTTAGAATGAGTAACGGTCAACGGTTGCAGCTCTTTGATGGAAGCAATCAGGTTTTTAATGCAGAAATTACAGAAGCCAGTAAAAAGACGGTCAAAGTATATATCCATACAGGGGAGTTGGCTGATCACGAATCACCATTAGATCTGCATCTGGGGCAAGTTATGTCCCGCGGTGAAAAAATGGAATTCACCATCCAAAAATCGGTGGAGCTGGGTGTTAACACTATCACGCCACTACTTTCTGAACGCTGTGGTGTAAAACTGGATGCGGAAAGGCTGGAAAAAAAACTGCAACAGTGGAAAAAAATAGCAATTTCTGCCTGTGAACAATGCGGACGTAATCAGATCCCTGAGATCCGACCGGTTATGTCACTCGAAGCGTGGTGTGCAGAAACCGATAACAGCCTAAAATTAAATCTGCACCCTCGTGCCAGCCAAAGTATCAATACTCTACCGTTGCCAGTGGAAAAGGTACGCCTGCTGATTGGCCCGGAAGGGGGATTATCCGCCGAAGAAATAGAAATGACGGCAAATCACCAGTTTACTGATATCCTGTTAGGTCCTCGTGTCCTGCGGACAGAAACTACGGCACTCACTGCAATTACAGCACTACAAGTTCGTTTTGGTGATCTGGGTTAAGGAGAAAGAATGATCAAGCTCGGTATAGTGATGGATCCAATTTCATCCATCAATATTAAGAAAGACACTAGTTTTGCCATGCTGCTGGAAGCACAGAAACGTGGATGGGAAGTCCATTACATGGAGATGAATGATCTCTATCTGCATCAGGGGGAAGGCCGTGCGCGCACCCGTTTGCTGACTGTGGAAGAAAACCCTCAGCAGTGGTATCAGTTTGGTCATGAACAGGATATTGCCCTTGATACACTGAATGTTATCCTGATGCGCAAAGACCCACCTTTTGATACTGAGTTCATCTACGCCACTTATATTCTGGAACGGGCTGAGGTTAAAGGAAGCCTGATCGTCAACAAGCCACAGAGCCTGCGTGACTGTAATGAAAAACTGTTTACTGCATGGTTCCCTGAACTGACACCGGATACGCTGGTAACACGCAACGCCAGTACACTGCGTGAATTCCATCAAAAACATGGTGATGTTATTTTTAAACCACTAGATGGCATGGGTGGCGCTTCTATTTTCCGTCTGAAACAGGATGACCCTAATGTCGGTGTGATTATTGAAACACTGACAAATCATGGCAGCCGTTTCTGTATGGCACAAAACTTCCTGCCCGCTATTAAGGATGGAGATAAGCGAGTTCTTGTTGTGGATGGTGAACCTGTCCCTTATTGTCTCGCCCGTATTCCGGCACAAGGTGAGACACGAGGAAACCTCGCAGCAGGCGGACGCGGTGAAGCCCGACCTCTGTCAGAAAGTGACTGGGCAATAGCGCGCGCTGTCGCACCTGTACTGAAAGAAAAAGGATTAATTTTTGTCGGGCTTGATATCATTGGAGATCGTCTGACAGAAATCAACGTTACTAGCCCAACGTGTGCACGTGAAATAGAAGCGGCTTTCCCTGAGGTCTCTGTTACGGGTATGCTGATGAATGCAATTGAAAAACGATTGGGTAAACAAACGGTATAATAGGCTAAACTGGCGCCATTTCCTGGTAGCATTTGCCATTTATTATATAGGCTCACATGCTGTGTGAGCCACTTTATTCATTTATCGTAAAAATCATCATCAAAAAACATGAACTTACAGCACCATTTCCTTATTGCTATGCCTTCGCTCACTGATCCTTATTTCAACCGTTCCGTAGTTTATATCTGCGAACATGATCAAAACGGTGCGATGGGGTTAATTATCAATAAGCCAATAGCTCAGGTTTCTATTCAGGGGATCCTTGAGAAATTAGAAATCTCTGCCGAAGACAGAGACGATAACATCAATCTGAACAGCCCGGTTATGGCGGGTGGACCGTTATCTGAAGAACATGGTTTTATTTTACATACGCCACTGTCCGGATTTAGTTCCAGTATACGAATCTCTGATGAGACGATGGTAACGACCTCCAAAGATATGCTCGAAGCATTAGGCACTCCACGTCAGCCGAAAAATATTTTAATGACACTGGGGTATGCCGGCTGGGAAAAAGGTCAGCTGGAAAAAGAAGTTATGGAAAATAGCTGGCTGACTGTCAGTGCTGATCCCTCAATTATTTTCAATACCCCCGTTGCTGATCGCTGGCGTGAAGCTGCATCCTTATTGGGAATTAATATCCACAATCTCGCATTACAAGCAGGACATGCCTGATGAAAAACCGCACAGTGATCGCATTCGATTTCGGTACCCGCAGTATTGGTGCTGCTATAGGACAAGAAATAACCGGCACAGCCAGAGCACTAGATTCTTTCAAGGCCAAAGAGGGTTCTCCTAATTGGGATCTGATTGAGAAGCTCCTCAAAGAATGGCAGCCAGATTTAGTCATTGTTGGTCTGCCACTCAATATGGATGGCACCGAACAGCCAGTCACTGCACAGGCCAAAAAATTTGCTAATCGTATCCATGGCCGCTTTGGTGTTCAGGTTGAACTGCACGATGAACGATTAACAACGGTAGAAGCGCGCTCTCATCTATTTGCTTATGGCGGATATCGTGCTCTTGATAAAGGCAAAGTTGATTCCACTTCTGCTGTCGTCATTTTGGAAAGCTGGTTTGAGCAACATTGTTGATAATAAAAAGCTATTTATAATTAATAGATTATTATCGTAAACCAATAATACAGTGAAGTTATAATCATAGGAATTTGTTCCACTATTTTGCCAGCTATTCCGCCAGCAATCCTGATAATCTGCGTTGTTGGCGGCTCTGTTCGTAGGTTTGCATTCCGCAAGCGGCTCCGGTTTGCATTAACGTTGCTATCTGATGGTTTTTCCCTTCCCTGATCAAATGGCTGACAGCCTGATTGACGACTAAAATTTCATAAATAGCCACTCTCCCTCCATCCTTAGCAGGAAGCAGTTGCTGGGCAATAACTGCTTTTAAACTGCCTGCCAGCTGAGCACATATCCATCCTTTCTCATCTGCGGGAAATACATCCACCAGCCGATCTATGGCCTGAATTGCTCCACGGGTATGTAGTGTTGATAAAACCAAATGACCCGTTTCAGCGGCAGTCAGCGCCAACCGGATCGTTTCTTTATCACGCAACTCACCCAACAGAATGACATCAGGATCCTGTCTTAGTGCCCCTTTCAGCGCAGTCTGATAATCCGGCACATTTTCCCCGATTTGCCTTTGCTGTATCAGACAATTCCTGCTTAGGTGAACAAACTCTATCGGGTCTTCCAGTGTAATGATATGTTTTCTGACATGATTATTAAGAGTGTTAATCATCGCTGATAATGTTGTTGATTTACCGCTTCCGGTTGCACCTGTTACTAATATCAACCCATTTTCTGCCAGTCCCTTTTCCTCCGGTAAAACAAGGCGCTGAATAATATCTGGTGCATATAGCTGTTCCAGAGTCGGGCACTTGTCAGAAATTAACCGTAATACCAATGAAAGGTGCTCCTGCTGATAGAATAAATTCCCTCTGAGTCTTCTTTTATTCGGCATTTCTACGACAAAATCAACATGCCCTGTGCTCCTCAATTGCCGCTGTTGTTCTTCAGATAATATTCCGTTGCTCCATGTATTAATGAAGTCATTATCAATCTCTGCCAAATGTGTCTGAGGATATAACACATCGTTGATGCGCAAAATTGGTACTTTCCCGACACAAAGATGCAGATCAGAGGCATTATGCTTTACACTAAGGGCCACTAACTTTTCCATATTCATTTTTTAATCTCCTGAGTTTCTTATGCACAATATCGAACAAAATCTTCACGATGTCAGGAACAACATCGCCCTTGCAGCTCAGAAATGCGGGCGCTCTCCAGAAGAAATTACGTTACTTGCAGTCAGTAAAACCAAACCTGCGGAAGCCATCGCAAAAGCGATAACCACAGGCCAGAGGGAATTTGGCGAGAATTACGTTCAGGAAGGGGTTGAAAAAATTCAACTGTTCGCTAACCACAACGATTTGGTGTGGCACTTTATCGGCCCTTTACAGTCTAATAAAAGTCGTTTGGTGGCTGAACATTTCGACTGGTGCCATACTATCGACCGGTTAAAAATCGCCCAGCGTTTAAGTGAGCAACGCCCTGAAAGCATGGCTCCGCTCAATATCCTCATTCAGATTAATATCAGTGGGGAAAACAGTAAGTCAGGTATTCTTCTGGAAGAACTTGAGGAACTGGCTGCAACAGTTGATTTACTACCTAATCTGGTATTACGTGGTCTGATGGCCATCCCTGCGCCAGAAGAAGATTATGAACGGCAAACCGCTATTTTTCGTCGGATGGAACAGGCTTTTATTAAATTAAAGGCACAATACCCACGGATAGATACACTTTCTATGGGGATGACTGATGATATGGAAGCCGCTATCGCCTGTGGCTCAACCTTAGTTCGCATAGGAACCGCCATTTTTGGTGCCCGCGAATATGGGTCTACAGCAAGTTAATTAACAGCTCAACATTAACTCATTAATATTCGAGACGATTTCTTCATGGAAAATAGAAAAATCACGTTTATCGGCGCGGGGAATATGGCTCATGCCATCATCGCGGGTCTGATCAACAAAGGCTATCCGGCCAAACAAATCACTGTCTGCTCGCCCAACACAATTCGTCGTGATGTTCTGGCAGAAAAATATGGCATCAACAGCCAGAGTGACAATATTCGCTATGCTCAGGAAGCTGATGTTATTGTTTTAGCGGTTAAGCCCCAAATGATGGAAGAAGTCTGTGGCTCCTTACGTGCACAAGTCAATTTCGAGCAAAAACTTGTGCTTTCTATTGCCGCCGGTATTCCTCTTTCCCGTTTTTACTCATTATTGCAGGAAAACCTTAATATTATCCGCATCATGCCAAATACGCCCTCGCTTATCGGGCAAGGGATCAGCGGCATGTTCGCACCTGAACAGGTCAATCAATCTGATCGCCAGTTTGCTGAAGTATTAATGAACAGTGTCGGCAAAGTCTGCTGGGTAAACGATGAAAAAGGCATCAATGATATTATTGCCGTTGCCGGGAGTGCTCCGGCTTATTTCTTCCTGTTTATGGAATCGATGCAACAGGAAGCAGAACGTCTGGGCTTCGACAGCCAAACAGCCAGAGAACTGGTTCTGCAAACGGCTATGGGTTCAGCTAAACTTGCTGAATCACAGGCAGAACTTCCTTTTGCTATCCTGCGTGAACAGGTAACATCTAAAGGTGGTACAACTGCCGAGGCATTACGCGTTTTTTATGAAAACCATCTGCCGGAAGTTGTATCCCAAGCTATGCAGGGAGCAATACGCCGGGCACAGGAAATGGAAAAATTATTTTAAACAACCAATATAATTTGATCAGGGCTGCTACATGCAATTCTTAAACTTTCTCTTTTTTACAGTTCTGGATTTATATACCGCAGTTTTACTGCTTCGAGTCTGGATGCAATGGGTACGTTGTGATTTTTACAATCCGTTCTCACAATTTATCGTCAAAATCACCCAACCCGTGGTACGCCCATTACGTAGGGTTCTTCCCGCTATTGGCCCTATTGATACAGCATCGGTTGTTTTTGCTTACATCCTCGTCATGCTCAAACTGATGCTGCCTTACTGGTTAGCAACAGGACAATTTCTTGTCCAGCTATTCCCTCTTGGAATAATTGAACTGCTGACTGCCGCAGGAAAACTGGTATTCTGGCTTGTGATTGCCCGCGCATTATTGAGCTGGATCAGTCAGGGACGTAACCCTGTGGATTACGTTCTGCTCCAATTAACAGAACCACTGATGGCTCCTATCCGTCGGATTCTCCCTTCTATGGGAGGATTAGATTTCTCAGCCATGATTGTGATTCTGATCCTGTATGCGCTAAATGCTCTCCGTGCTGATGTTTTAGCGTGGTTAATTCCGAGCTTAATTGGTTAATAAATAATAAGTTAATTGGATAGAAACAATGCAGAAAGTTGTTCTTGCCACAGGAAATGCTGGCAAAGTACGGGAGCTGGCTGATTTACTGGCTGACTTTGGTTTGGATATCGTCGCTCAGACTGAATTGGGTGTAGATTCCGCAGATGAAACCGGTTTAACCTTTATTGAAAATGCTATCATTAAAGCCCGTCATGCTGCGGCAGTCACCGGTTTACCTGCGATTGCTGACGATTCAGGGCTATCCGTCAATGCTCTCGGTGGTGCCCCCGGTATTTATTCGGCTCGTTATGCGGGAGCCGATGCCTCCGATCAGGAGAATCTGGAAAAACTACTGGAAGCCATGAGCGATGTTCCTGATGACCAACGTCAGGCACAATTCAATTGTGTTCTGGTTTATTTACGCCATGCAGAAGATCCGACCCCTCTGGTCTTCCACGGTCGCTGGTCTGGTTTCATTACCCGTGAACCAGCCGGTAATGGCGGTTTTGGTTATGATCCGGTTTTCTACGCACCGGAATTTGGCTGTACAGCAGCAGAATTAAGCCGTGAACAAAAAAGTGCTGTTTCACATCGTGGACAAGCCTTAAAAATGCTGTTGGAAGCCATGCGTAATGCTTAAATTACCACCATTAAGTCTTTATATTCATATTCCATGGTGTGTGCAAAAGTGCCCTTATTGTGATTTCAATTCACATGCATTAAAGGGGGATGTACCACATCAAGAATATGTCGAACATCTGCTGGCAGATTTACGTCATGATTTGCCAATGGTTGAGGGGCGGGAAATTTCCACTATCTTTATCGGTGGAGGTACGCCCAGTTTGCTCAGTGCGGAAGGAATGCAACGGTTGCTTGATGGTGTCAGGGAGCTACTGCCCCTCTCCCCGCAGGCAGAAATTACCATGGAAGCGAATCCGGGAACGGTTGAAGCTGACCGTTTCAGTGCCTATCAACAGGCTGGTATTAACCGGATTTCAATCGGCGTACAAAGCTTTGGCTCAGATAAGCTTATCCGCTTAGGGCGCATTCATGGCCCGGAAGAAGCGAAACGAGCTGCGCGGCTGGCGGATGGCCTTGGTCTGCGCAGTTTCAACCTTGATTTGATGCATGGCCTGCCTAACCAGACACTGGATGAAGCTCTGAACGATTTACGTCAGGCTATTGAACTCTCACCACCTCATTTGTCGTGGTATCAGCTGACGATTGAACCCAATACCAGTTTTGGCTCACGTCCGCCAGTCCTGCCAGATGATGATGCGCTATGGGACATTTTCTCTCAAGGGCATAAGTTATTGACAGAAGCTGGCTATCAACAGTACGAAACCTCAGCCTATGCCAAACAGGATTATCAATGTCAGCATAATCTGAACTACTGGCGGTTTGGTGATTATCTGGGAATTGGCTGCGGTGCCCACGGAAAAATATCGTTTGAAGACGGGCGTATTCTGCGCACAGTGAAAACCAAACATCCGCGCGGTTATATGCAAGGGCGTTATTTGGATAAGCAACATCAAGTGGATCACGATGATCGTCCATTTGAATTTTTCATGAACCGTTTTCGTTTGCTGGAAGCAATGCCACGAAAGGATTTCAGTGATTTTACCGGATTACCGGAAAGCACTATTCGGCAGCAAATCGACGCGGCGCTGGCAAAAGGTTATATCACTGAAAGTGATACACACTGGCAGATCACGAAACACGGAAAATTATTCCTGAATTCGTTATTAGAAATGTTTTTGTAGAACGTTTTTATGGTGCTATTTCTGTAAAAATGACTTCTGCAAAAATAAGGCTGCCCTTGAAACTCAAGGAGCAGCCTTATTTTATGAACACATTTAATCAGTATGATTACAAAGCATCAGCGATTGCATTCACCTGACGCGTCAGGCTCTCTACCCCGCCACCAGACAGATACCATAAATCAGGTTGCAGATAGACTATCTTGCCATTTTTATAAGCGTTGGTTGACTTCACCTGAACGGTTTCAAACTGAGCTTTTGTTAACTCCCCTGCTCCAATTGCTTTACTGCGATCAATAATAAAGATGACATCAGGATTTGCCTGAGCAATCATTTCCGCAGTGACAAGACGACTCTTATCGTTATCTGATTTCGGTGGTAATTCAGCGCGCTGCGCTTTCACCACATTGTAAACAACGGTTTGATTATTCGGGTATAACTCGCCAGCATTATGTAATAAAACCAGCACCTTGTTATTTGAAGATTTTGCTTTTTCCTGCGCAGTCGTTATCGTTTTTTCTAAATCAGCCTGCTGTGCTTTTACTGCATCTTGTTTATCGAACAGTTCACCTAATAGCTTCAGATTATTTTCAACAGATGGCAGGTAGTTTTTATTATCCGTGCTTAAATCCACTGTAGGTGCAATTTGGGATAGACGATCATAAAAATCATCCTGACGCCCGGTGATCACAATCAAATCCGGTTTTATTTCAGCCAGTTTTTCTAAATCCGGAGATTTCATCCCGCCGGCATCATTCATCTTTTCAGATACGTGACTACTCACATATTCAGGCAAACTTTCTTTCGGCAGTGCAATAACACGCTCAGATAGCCCTAATTTGGCCATTGAATCGTAAGTACCGAAGTCAAATAAAACCACTCGCTGAGGATTTTTCTTAACCTTAGTTTCTCCGGAATGATGTTTTACCGTGAGATAATCCCCGGACTGAGTGACGACTGAATTTGGCGTAAATGTTGTAGATTGCTGGCTGAATGCGGAATGACTAGTAACAGAAAATAATGAGGCTAAAATAATCGGCAGGATTTTTTTCATTAGGGCACCTGAAGTAATCATGTGTATAAAAAGTGATTTGCATTCTAGATGCCCAATGTAGGATGTCAATCAAATAAGAATCAATTTCATCATGATTCTTATTTGATATGAAATACTGTGATTTAGTTAATGGAATTCAAAAAGCTGGTGCGCAACTGTTCCAGTTTATTGGCTTTATCGCACACTTCTCCTTTAAAGCGTTTTAGCTCTTTTTCCTGCTTTTTCCATTCTGCCTCAAAGCCATTCTGCATACCTCCCAGCCCGCCGAGAAGAGACATTAACATCTGTTTGCCGTCACCATTTTGATTGCTTGTTTTACGGCTCATTTCGTTAATACTGTCCTGCAATATTCCACCCAAACTCTGCTGGATAAGATCCTTTCCTTCCGTTTCTATCTGTTTGATTGCCTTGTAATGGAAAAAAATACCATCAGGACGGGCTTCCAATACTTTATCAATTTGCTTATTCAGGCCAGATTCCAGCTGAGTCAAACGAACACGGATATTGCTATCTTTTCCCATCGTTTCAGTGACAACTTTATCCAACGCCTGACGGGCGTCAGTGAGATGGTTTAAAGCCTCTTTTTTCACCCATGGTAAATCCTGCCGGGTAAGTTGCTGAAACTGTTTTGCTTTGCTGCGTTGATCGGCATTCAGCGATAGTGCTTTACCATTACGAAAGACAGAACCATCTGGCATAATTTTCAGGCTCCTGTTTTCACCAATCATCTGAACTGAGTCGGCCGTGACAATAATGTCATCTTTGAGTGTCGTCCGGCACTCTGAGCCAGCCTGTGCCTGAACAGCAAATACCAGTGATGCCGCAACCACAATTTTTCGTAACATACCTTCTCCTGTTCTCCTCAGCGTTGCACTCCTCTATCTTTTATTCAGAGCTACTGCAATTAGCTGCTAATGTTTCAAGTTAAAAAATGGAACGTCCGATGCGGGCGGCTAATTTTTCCAATGCTGCACAACCAGCCAGAGAGTTACCCGCACGATCCAGTTCCGGAGACCATACTGTTACAGTAAACTCTCCCGGAACAACACAGACAATCCCTCCGCCAACGCCTGATTTCCCGGGCATTCCAATCCTGAAAGCAAATTCTCCTGAACCATCATACATGCCACACGTCAACATTAGCGCATTGATCTGGCGGGTTTGTCGGAGACTTAAAATTTGCTGACCGGAATCGATCATCCGCCCCTTATTCGCCAAGTAAATAAAGCATTGAGATAATTCAACACAATTCATTTTCAGAGCACAATACTGGAAATAAGTTTGCAGTACTGTAAGCACATCATTTTCAAAATTACCGAATGACTTCATCAGATAAGCAATGGCCGCATTACGGCTAGAATGTTCCATTTCTGAACGGGCAACAACTTCATCATAACCAATATCTTTTTGCCCTGTGAGACTACGTACAAACTCCAGCATCCTATGCTTAGGCGCACTCAGGCGTGATTGCAACATATCACAGATAACCAATGCTCCGGCATTAATAAAGGGATTACGGGGAATACCTTTTTCCAGTTCCAACTGCACCAATGAGTTAAATGGTTGCCCCGAAGGCTCTGTGCCTACTCGCTGCCAGATATCCTCTTCTTTATAGCGTGTCATTGCCAGTGTCAGGCTCAATACCTTAGAAACAGACTGAATGGAGAAACGTTTTTCCGCATCTCCCGCTTTAAAGACCTGACCATCTACCGTACAGATAGCCATTGCCAGATTATTTATCGGAACTTCCGCCAGAGCAGGAATGTAATCTGCTACTTTTCCTTGGCCAATCAAAGGGCGTACTTCATCTAAGATATCTGCCAATAACGCATTAGAGAACCTTACTTTCACCACTTTTTCTCCAGACAAAAAAGGGCTCTCAATGAGCCCCTACATAATTCTTAATTCAACAGCGAATCAATCCCACCACATATCAAATAATTCAGATGTGGCAACTTCTTCCATACCGCGATCTTTCAGCCATTTATCAATCAGCTGGCGGTGTTCTTCAGTGCATTTACCGATTTTCTGTAAACAGACAAGACCTTCCCACTGCAAATAACCACTGGCATCCAGTGCAAGGCCATTTGGCTCGATTAATTCCTCAATCAGAGCATCAACCGTGCTGTCTACGACTTCGACGGATGTATCAGCCGGAAAGTTCCACTTGACGGAAAAACCTAATTCCTGAAATTCATCAATACGCAATTTTTTACGCAGACGGCGACTACGGTTTTTAGCCATTATTTTACCCTCTCAAACATTAGATCCCATACGCCATGCCCCAAACGATGACCGCGCATCTCAAATTTTGTGACAGGACGTGAATCAGGACGTGGTACGTAATCATTGCTTTCTGAAATGTTGCGATACCCTTCAGCGTCGCTCATCACTTCCAACATATGCTCAGCATATGGCTGCCAGTCGGTTGCCATATGGAATACACCACCGATTTTCAGTTTATTTCTGATCATCTGAGCAAAAGCAGGCTGTACAATCCGACGCTTATTATGCCGCGCTTTATGCCATGGATCAGGGAAGAATAACTGAACCATTTCCAGCCCCTGTTCAGGGATCATATTTTCCAGTACTTCAATCGCATCGTGGCACATCACACGCAGATTGCTGATATTTTCATCTTCAGCGGAAGCCAGACATGCCCCCACTCCCGGAGCATGGACTTCAATTCCGAAAAAATTCTTCTCCGGATTCTGGCTTGCCATCGTGACCAGAGATGCCCCCATGCCAAAACCAA
Source organism: Xenorhabdus sp. KK7.4 (assembly GCF_963876465.1). Classification (NCBI taxonomy): domain Bacteria; kingdom Pseudomonadati; phylum Pseudomonadota; class Gammaproteobacteria; order Enterobacterales; family Morganellaceae; genus Xenorhabdus; species Xenorhabdus sp. KK7.4. Next base: position 35,028 of record NZ_CAWNQF010000001.1, on the reverse strand, counting down.
TTTCCAGCACAACAGGTGCGTCACGGCCAAACAATTCTGCCATATCTTGCAGTGCAGGCTGATAATCCACACCCATATTTGGCCACACATTATCAAGTGCATGTTGCTGACGAGCCGTTAACCGCCCCTGCCGACGCACAAAACTGCGGACACGGCGCAAAGCCCTGCCATTTTCATCATATTCCGGTGAAATTACGTTATTTATCATGGTACTGTCTATTGATACTTTCTATCAGTTTTAAAGGCTTTTGCTCTGGCTTCCGGGACGTTATGTGCCGCAGGATTGCCTAAAGAGAGCGCAATTATGCAAAGATGGCTGAGTTTATCAAGTTCAGTGCCCATAAGCACAACTTTAATGTTAAATTGTGTGGTGCTTCGAAACAAAGTTCGGGTTTACACTGAGGTTACACTATGTTGCAATCCTGTTCACGAAACGATTATCAGATATAAAGACAATTATTCTAATGATGGAAGCCGAGCAATTTTCACAAGCGGTACTTGAGTGGTATCACCGTTATGGTCGTAAAACCCTGCCGTGGCAGCTGGAAAAAACATCCTATCACGTCTGGCTTTCAGAAGTGATGCTGCAACAGACTCAGGTTGCGACAGTTATACCTTATTTCCAGAAGTTTATTTCACGCTTTCCTGATGTCACCTCACTGGCGGCGGCTCCATTGGATGAAGTTCTTCATCTGTGGACTGGTCTGGGCTATTACGCACGCGCCCGTAATCTACACAAAGCCGCTCAGCAGGTAGTTGAATTACATCGAGGAAAATTCCCGACCACCTTTGATGAAGTAGTCGCATTACCCGGCGTAGGCCGCTCTACCGCAGGCGCTATTCTTTCTCTCTCTCAGGGCAAGCATTTCCCAATCCTTGATGGTAATGTAAAACGCGTTCTGGCCCGCTGCTATGCTATTGATGGCTGGCCGGGTAAAAAAGACGTAGAAAATCGACTATGGGGCATCAGTACCCGCGTTACCCCTGCGCAAGGTGTTGAATATTTTAATCAGGCAATGATGGATTTGGGTGCAATGGTATGTACCCGCAGCAAACCAAAATGTGAGATCTGTCCGCTTAATACAGGCTGTATCGCGTATGCTAATCACAGCTGGGCCAACTATCCGGGTAAAAAACCGAAACAAACCATCCCTGAAAAAACCGCGTATTTTTTATTGATGCAGCATGGTGATACTGTCTGGCTGGAACAACGCCCGCTTTCCGGTATCTGGGGCGGATTATTTGCATTCCCGCAATTTACTGATGAAAATTCACTCAAACAGTGGCTGGAAGATTCAGGGATCTCGTACAGCCAACCTGAGCAACTAAACTCATTTCGCCACACTTTCAGTCATTTCCATCTGGATATCGTACCCATTAAAATCAACATATTATCTTTTGATTCCTGCATGGATGAAAGTAAAGGACTTTGGTATAACTTACACCAGCCAGCAACTATTGGACTGGCAACTCCCGTTGAGTACCTTTTGCAGCAGTTGGGATAAAATTAACCCATATTTTGTGCGCCATTATTTTTTGCTCCATAACGACATTTGAGGATTTATCATGAGCAGAACTATTTTTTGTACTTTTTTGCAACAAGAAGCCGAAGGCCAGGATTTTCAGTTCTATCCGGGAGAACTGGGTAAGCGTATTTTCAATGAAATCTCTAAAGAAGCCTGGCAGAAATGGATGAGCAAACAGACTATGCTGATCAACGAAAAGAAACTGAATACGATGAATCCGGAAGATCGCAAATTGCTCGAGCAGGAAATGGTGAAATTCTTGTTTGAAGGGAAAGATATTAAAATCGACGGTTACACCCCACCAGAAAAATAACTTTTAATATCTGCTATTTATTGGGTGAATCAGGATATTTAAAAATCACCCAATAAATGGGAATTTATCCTAATATTCAACGGCATCATAAAATGAAAAAACTGCTGGCACTGCTCCTGCTCACTCCACTTCTGATTTCCTGCTCAAGCAAAAAAGATATTGAATACAAAGAAGAATACATAAAAGACACTAACGGATTTGATATCTTAATGGGGCAATTCGCTCATGATATTGAAAATATCTGGGGATTACGTGAAGTTTTAATTGCAGGCCCTAAAGATTACGTAAAATATACAGATAAATATAAAACCCGCAGCCATATTAATTTCGATGCTGGAACCATTACTATTGAAACAATATCGCCCATTGAGCCAAATGAGCATTTACGCAGGGCCATTGTCACCACTTTATTGATGGGGGATGATCCGGGTTCTGTCGACCTTTACTCTGACACGAATGATATTCAAATAAGCAAAGAACCCTTTCTTTACGGGCAGGTTCTGGATAATGCCGGCGAGCCAATTCGCTGGGAGTGGCGCGCAAACCACTTTGCCGATTACCTGCTCCAGAATAAATTACAACGCCGTCAGTCAGGACTGCATGTGATTTGGTCTGTCACGATGCAATTAGTTCCTAATCACTTGGATAAACGCGCTCATAAATATCTGCCTATTGTCCGCAAAGCTGCGATTAAATATGGTATTGATGAATCGCTGATCCTTGCCATTATGCAGACAGAATCTAGTTTTAACCCTTACGCAGTCAGTCGTTCCGATGCTCTGGGACTAATGCAGGTAATGCAGCATACTGCAGGACGGGATGTATTCAAGATGCAGGGTAAATCGGGCCAGCCAGACCGTAATTATCTTTTTGACCCTGAAAACAACATAGATGCAGGTACGGCTTATCTGGCGATTTTACAGAACGTTTATTTGGGCGAAATCCAGAACGCAACCTCTCGCCGATATGCTGTTATTACCGCATACAACGGTGGTGCAGGCAGTGTCTTAAGGGTATTTTCCAGCGATAAGAAAAAAGCAGCTCAAATTATCAATACAATGGCACCGGGTGATTTTTATGAAATACTGACTAATAAACACCCATCTGCTGAGTCACGCCGTTATTTGATGAAAGTGAATAACGCGCAAAAAAGCTATCGCCGATAAACCATCGGCACAAATAAGAGGTGGAGAGGTGTGTGCCTCTCCATTTTTGTTTATATTTACAACCAATTGTGCAAATAAAAATCGCTTGAATAAGTTTATAGAAAAAGTCGTTGACGGATTGGAGTGAATACTGTTTAATGCGTCCCCGTTAGCCCGGATAGCTCAGTCGGTAGAGCAGGGGATTGAAAATCCCCGTGTCGGTGGTTCGATTCCGCCTCCGGGCACCACGATTTTAAAGCTAATTTGTTGAATACTATCAGGTAATTAACAAATAAGTTAAAATTTAGGGCTGTTAAGAAGATGTTAAACAATTGTTCGCTTAGTTTGTACGTTCAATGTTTAAAAAAGCCGTAAATTAAAGAATACAGAGTGCCTGCATTTGCAAGCACTCTTTTTTCGTTCAAGGTAATGATTTCAGTAATTGATTCTGATGTCAAGTAAGGGAAAGACTTTACGGGACAGGGGATCGCAAATAGCCATTTTTTCGTACCATCCCTGTTGATGCAGGGCAGTGACTCACTCCTCCACCTCCTCGATCCTGTCTGAGACCTGCCCTGTCTTTTTTACTGCCGGTTATCCTTACACCGCAATATCCAGATAGATTGCCAGTTCATTCTCCAGCGTTTTACCCGCGATTTCCATATCGATATCAATATATTCCAGGGTGGTTGCCAGACTACGATGGCCCAGCAAACACCTGACCAGCTGCAAATTACGATCCGGTGCTTTCATCAGCTCAGTGGCCAGCGTATGACGAAAACGGTGAGGAGAGACGGCAAAACCACACTCTTTCGACAACCGGTTGAAGAACGAACGGATATGCTGCCTTTCTTTATCGTGATCATATCGGTAACGGTTCATCCGCCCGTGAGCATGGAAATCCAGACGACTTAAGTCAAACAGCGGATCATCCTCTTTCGCCCCGCAGGCTTTTGCCTGTTCAACCAGTTTCGCCAAGCGGGGTTTAAGCTGCCGGATCATCGGTATCCGCCATTCACTGTGGTTTTTACTCCCTTCGACCCGCAGAACAATATAATTGCTGTCCAGATTGATATCCCGCAACCGCAGGTGCAATAGCTGATTCTGGCGCATCCCCGTTAACCGGAACGTATCCAGTACCGTCAGCCAATAGCCGGTCGGGTACAACGCACAGCGCCCTCCCCGGGGAGTCACCTGCCTGCGCTCCTCTTCCTCATACTGTCCCATCAGCAGATAGAGGCGGGTTATCTGGGATTTACTCAGAATTTTCTTTGTCTTCTTCTCTTTTTTCACTGCTGCCTCGTTAAACGGGTTTTCAGTGAGCGGCAGAAGTTTTCTTTCCATCACGAAATTAAAAATCGCCCGCAGGTGGGCTACCTTATTGTTCCAGGTGTAGCTCGACTGTTTTTTCTCGGTCAGAAGATAGCGTCGCCACCGCAGTACATCGCGGTGAGTCACCTGTTCCGGCAACACCGTATCGCCCATAAACCCGATAAAAACCCGGGTCACCTTGCGATAACTCCACTCCGTAGCCGGTCGCAGCATATGCGAGAAAAAGTATTCTTCCAGTAATTCATCCCAACCCATTTTTTCCTCATTATTGAACATTTTGTTTCCTTAGTGTGTCAAGTTGTGTCCCGGTACAGCCACGTCCTGTTAATAAACTAAAAATTAATTAACACGTTGAATTATTTTATTTTTCATATAATGACCTTTTGTACATTGCTGAAACAAGGCATTCTGACGCTGATACGGGGCGTTTGAACAATTTCAAATCGTTATTGTTATCATTTGTATTATTTCCCACCCAAAGTTCACTCCGCTGTCTGAAACAGTGACAGTAATGTCCGGGTATCATCGCGGGTGTCAGGTGTTGGGACGGTCATCGGTGTGACAAGCGGAGTCATCGGATCGGGCGATGCCTGAGCGGTATCCACCCTCGCTTTAACAGATTCAACCGGCTTCAGCAATGGCGATTTAACCTGCTCAGCCGCTGACTGAAGCAGTAAATCCGTCAACGGAACAGAAGAAAGAGACCCGCCAAGATGCAACATCAGACATTGCCACGCACCAGGCACTAAAGACAGCCAGGTGACCGCTTCCTCCGGTAACAAACGGGCAGCCAGCAGCGTTTTATGAGAAACAGGCAGCTCAGACAGTGAGGCATGAAACCGGAAGCGGAAACGGCGTGCTGGCACCCACACCCCCGGCAGCCAGGGGTGTCCATCATCCAGTTCACCTTCCAGTTGCCGCAACAATGGCAGGTGGTAAAACAACGCGGCCCAGAATACCACTGCCTGCCACAACAAGCTCTGCGCGGCCTGTGTTTCCGGTGCCACGCCGGGTGGCAGCATGTGTCCTTTCGCCAGCCTCACAGCACAGGCAGTAAATTGTAGGGTCAGATCTATAAACCCACCACGATAAGACCAGACGCCTTCCTGTGTGGCTGGGATATGCTGCACACGGGCGCATAATTGCCGGAGCGGATCCAGATAAAACTGCTGATACAACCCGGCGGGCAGCGCGCTGTTTTCCCACAGTTGCCGGAGAGTCTGACAACGTTCTGCGTTTGCCAGCAGCGCTTCCGCTGACTGTGGCCGGAAATACCCCCGGTTGTCGCGAAGGGTTTCCGCTTGTTGTCCGGATGATTCTGATGATGTCACAGGCGGGCGGGCAAAATGGGATTTAAAACGTTCCAACATGGGCTTTTCCTCTTTGGGTTCAAATTTAGCCCAGTGTCGGTCAATCCCACGCTGAAACAAGGCGAAACTCTTTTTGCGAAAATGAAAATTATTTGTATGACTTACCCTTAAACGTAAAAAAGCGCCCCGAAAGGCGCAGTCGTGAAACAAAGAAGATGCAAACAGAAATCAGGCCGCGTGTTCATAGGCCTGCAAACGTTGCGACCAGTTGCCCAGATAATGGGCCGGTGTATAGCGTGTTCGTTGGCTGCCGGGATCATTCAGCACATCACCGATCGTGACCGCCGCCGGAATACCGGCCAGGGAAAGCTGGATATAGGCCATCACCGCTGCCAGCGGATCGATATCAATCGCAGACACCCACATACTGGACAACGGATCATGTCCCTGCTCTCTTAATACCTCTGCGGCTGCCAGCATCATACAGGCTGCACCACAGCAAGGTTCGTGGAAGGTGACAAAGGGTTGGGTCTGCAACAAGTCAGACACCTCATTCAACTGCAATTGTGCCATGACTCTGGCCACACTCCAGGGCGTAAAGAACTGCTGAAGTTCCTTATTGCCCAGCTCCAGTTGCATAAACACGCTGCCGAGAAAATCACCGGGTGCTTCCGACAATCCCAGCACGGTAATCGAAAACAGTTTCACAATCCGGTCAATGTCTTCCCGTTCATACTTGTTGATGGTTTTCAGATAGAACTGCTCGAGTTCCTCACTGAAACAGTATTGATTGTGAATGGCGGCCATTGCACAGTTGCAAAAATCCTGAAAAACCCGATAACGGTGACGAGAACGGGCGGTTTGTTTAAACAGCGAAATAAACTCTTTTTGATAGTCCGGACAAGAAGCCATGGCATGTTTTCCTGATAAAAAAGGAAAACACGCCCCGAAAGGCGAATGTGTTTCCCCTTTCGGTTGAAGTCAAGATAAGTGGATACTGTGTTGAACAAAGAATTACTGGCCGACGGCCATCGCCGGTAGTGCCAGTGCCGTTTCGGGCTTATCGCCGTTAACCAGATACAGGGCCGGACGGTTTTCGTGCCCTACCTGCCCGTTGTGGCTGTCTACATGCTCGCCCTGGTCATAGCAGTCATAGCCTTTGAGGCTGCCTGACGGTTCGCTGTACCAGTGGCGGATTTCACAGTCAAACACTGATGACAGCCCGCCCATCAGTTCCGCCGACGGCGGTACCCACGGCGTGTCAAAATGCACGGTTAAGCTGCTGACATGGCGCCGTTCCCAGCGGACATGATGACCGAACGGCCACTCCAGCCCATAGTGCTCATCGTAGCACTGCGCTGTAGTGGCCATCCCTTTTAATAAGCCACTGTTACCGTTAATCTCCGGAGCCAGCCGGGTCGGTCGTATCATCAGCATATCGCAGGGCTGGGCGACCGTCGGGTAAACCGCCAGCTTCTCCCAGCACACGCCCATATCAAGGTTGTCTGACCAGCCCACCACACCAAACCAGTCGGTGTACTGGCGGGTCAGCAGGCGGGCAATCATGTCACGCGCTGACGCCGGTATAGTCTCCCAGCGCAGCAGGCTTAAGCCCGACTGGCGGTAGATACTGTCAATCCGCTTCATGTTTTCTGTGGTTAGCAGCACATTGTCCTGCAACAACGCCAGCCACTGTTCAAACGCCAGATTCTGCGCGGTCGGCGCTGCCGTTCCCCGAATCAGTTCCGGATACGGGGTGTAAGTGATGGGCTTGGTGGGTTTTAATATCCCCGCACAGCCCGCCAGAAACAGGCGCAGACTCTGCAAGACCGCCTGCCGGTAACGGGGAACTTCTTCTCCGCAGACCCATTGTTGCATCACATCGAGACACACGGATTTTCCCGTAATTTCCAGTTGATTAGTAACCCATTCTGCCATGGTTAAGTTCCTTTGATTTTTAAGTTTAAAAACCGGCGAAACTGTTCCCCCACGGGAGTCAGTTCCCCCGATGGGTGATTGAAAAAAAGTGTCAGTTGAAATCCCGTCTGAAGATACCGGCAACCTGACTGTCGACAATGACCGTCAGTTCATCATGCATCCCCAGAGATGGTGTACTGCCTGATATTTCAGACGCATTCATGCGGGTTAAATCGTATTTATCCCCCGTTCATTGATGGCATCAGACGGCCGGATGCCACTGGCGATAAATTCGGTTACCGTTTCGGTTTCACACAATGCCGTATCATTCAGGCTCAGGCCAGAATGACGTTTCAGCAACGCGGCGGCAATCATCTGCCAGACGGTTAAACGTCAGGCTTCCCGGGTGACACCATCAAACGCTGACCGTTGCGCTATGCCGGAGAATATCCTGCACTTCGTGATGATAGTGGTAATCGGGTGAAATCATATGCAGTGACAATAAATTCGCCTCCTGCCACAAAACATGGGCTGCCTGCGGATCCTGCCAGCTCAGCTCAACGGTGGCCGCCTGACATAACTGCTGTTGTTTTCGTTCCAGTGACAAACGTTCTGACGTCAGTGTAACCGGCTGTGCCCAGACGATCTCGTCATCAAAGCGCCCCCCGAGCACACTGTTATCTTTGGCGTCATATATCATCACGGTCAGGGGAAAAAAGGCGCGTCGATACTGACCCGATGAGATTTCCGGTATCGGCCAGTCACCCAGCAAATGGATGACTTTCAATCGTTGTACCGCTTCGGTGATGGAGGCAGTTTCACACACGGTCAGGATTTCCTCTTGCAGCGATTGCGGTCGGTGAGGATGCTGTATCAGGCCGGTGACCTGCACGGTAAAAATAGCTTCCTGCGACGCCGGTGTCGTGCTCTCCGGCGCAGGTAAAAAAATCGGGTTCATGGTGTGGCTCTCCTTGATTGGATGTCAATAAAAGACAACACCCATCCAATACGGGAAGGTGTTGTCGGCTCCCCGGTCAGGCGCTAAAGAAAAGGGTTAACAACCTCATGGGCTGATAACGTCAGTGGTGATTATGGTTGTTATGGATAAGTGACAAGCTGATGATGTCCTCTTTGGGCTGCATCGCCAGTACCGCACGTAGCAGCCCGGTTTCCGGATGGTGCAGCGCGTATTCCCGCAGTTCACAGAACCGGAACGCATCGGCATTCGGTTCATCCAACTCAGCAATACGGGCAAACACAATCGCGGTGACGGCCAGACCAAACGCATCCGCAGATAACGTGGCCGTCAATGTCGTCTCCGGCAGATAAACCGAATAGGTTTTTGCCGCGGTGGGGATCATATACGTCAGGGAATCAGACACGTTCCGGCTGCGCCATTGCTCAGGACGATATTCACCACACAACTGTGAGGCGGTATTCGCCAGCAGGAATCCCAGAAACAACCGTTCCAGTGGCGTTTTGTCGGGAAACACGACCGACAGGGACAGACTGTCCAGCAGCATCAGTTCATTATCCGGCATCACGTGCTCCCTTTAAGCCCAGAGCCGCCCGGATACACTGAGCCTGAGGATGTTGCCGCGCATATTCACGCAGGGCGCAAAACCGCTCAGCATATCCGTCCAGCTTCATCCGGTCCGTCAGATAACCCAATACGTTCAGGGTCACCATCAGTCCAAAGGCATCGGCGGAGACGTCGCCCTTAAAGTCCGTCGTACTCACATTGACCACCGACGTATCCGACAGTACCGGCACGATATAGGCGATACGGTCTGACACCTTCCGGTACTGCCATCGGTCACACCGGTCATCGTCACACAGCCCGGCAGCGGCTTTAATGAACGTGTGCTCCAGCAGCATCAGTTCCAGTGAACCGGTGTGCGGAAAAATGTCAGCAAAAGGGGATGATTCCGCCGCGGGCACTGTGGCCGGGGGGGTAGGTTGTTGCATGGTATTCTCCTGATAAAAACAACGGAGAACTCCTGACCCAACGGGAAAGGGGTTCCCCGTTAGGTGACTGGCCGGTTGGCCATCATGAATAAGATTAAGCGACCTTCATCGCCATCAGACTGACGATATCTGCTTCCAAAGGGGCGCAGATGTACCACACCGTAGTGTACTCCCTTGCAGGCTACAGGAGTGTTGCTGTCGCTGCCCGAAGGTGATCCTCACAAGCGACCGGATCATGGATAAGTCTGACTACGCTAATCAACAGAAATCATCCGGTCAATGGGTAATTCATTTCCCGGGACAAAAAATAATGTCAGGAGCACGACGGAGTTTTTGGGGCGTCAGGGAGAGGGTCATGACTCCAATAGTTAGATTGACATATACTCTATGGCTTTCAAAAGATAGCAAACTGCAAATGAATTAGTGAATTACGAACTAATGTTCCTCTTCAAAAAAATACGTATCTAACCATTGGAAGCACGACCCCTTTTTCGGCAATGGGAGAACGCTGACCAGCTTGTCTGGACGGCTGATTGAAAAAAACTGACGGCTAAAAGTAAGATCCCAGCGCTTGGGCTGGGATCTTTTACTTACTCTTTGTTATAGCACTCAGGCAGTTTGTAACCTTCTGGTATTTTTGACCATTCGCCTGTCCGAAGTAATGACTCAGCATCTTCTACAATAGCATCAAAGAAACTCGTTAAACTCATTGCATGAGTTCGTAATATTAACAATGCCGATTGCATCGCTAACTCATCCCCTTTTTTTCTGGCTTGTGACAATATAACCACTTGTGATTTAAAAAGTTGCAAATACCTTTCAAAATTCTGCTCAAGTGATTCTTTATAATCGATAAATAAATTATCGTAATCCACAGGTTCCGTGGATTTTTCGTCAAATAGGGAGATGAAGTTTTCCTTCATATCATCCAAAAATTCATCATGCGTCATTTCAATCTCCGGCCTTCTTTTAGAGCAGCTTCTGTTTTTGATTGGTTATATGAACCATCAAGATTTAACACCACCTTGGCTTTTCCTCTGCTATCAAAAACCTCCAAGTGATTTTTATGGTCACCATCTAAATAAAATTTATCGCCTTTTTTGATATATTCACCAACCTTACCTGAGGCCTGATACACACTTTGGCCTTGATAAATTTGGTTGGTTTTCTGCGAATTTTTCTTAGTTTCGCTACCAAAGCCTGCTTGTCCAAAGAACTCCCCCATATTTCCAACAGCCCCCTGATTAGGTTGATAAGGCTGTTTACCTTTCGCCGCCAGATAGGCTAAGTCATCAATACTGGGCTGTTCAGGTACTGGCGTTGTTAATATATTACCGCCAGTATTGGGTTTACCTGCATTATTCCCTGTATGAGTGGCCCCAGTATTAATTTGACCATCATTGTTACCCGTGTGATTCGGTCCCGTATTCACCTGGCCACTGTTATTACCGGTATGATGTGGCAAGATTTCAGGTAACTGATTTCCCCCCGTATTCGTTGGTAGGTTTAAATTCCCGGCTGCACTCACTGCTGCATGATGCAGTCGATACGTTTCCAATACAGCCCTTATCAGGTTTTCATTGCCCGCTGGATCAACAATCGCAAGACGAATAGCATTACGTTGTTGTTCATCCAAACCATTCAAGAATCCTTGTGCCTCCGCTTCAGTTAATCTCAATTCACTCATAAGTATTTGAGGTGCGGTCAGGGTAACCGGTGCACCTATGGTATTTGGTCTGATTAACCACCAGGCCGCTCTGAGTAAATTATTATTGTCTACCGCATTCTTCGCCGTCTGCGCCCCATCAATCCCACCTGCCGTGGAGTTCGTGGCCAGTCCTGCTGCGATCCCGCCGGCTAAGGTAGACAGGTTACTGATTTTTTCCTTTTCATCCGGGGTCAGTTCATTGAATTTCTTGCCCGGATACAGGGCATGGGCGATTGCCGATGCCGCCAGTTCACCACCGACCGCCCCTGTCGCGCCCGCTATGGCTGAACCGCTTTTCATTTCAGCAATAACACCGCCCAGTATCGCGTGCGCCAATAGGTTGGTGGCTTTCTGCTCCGGCGTGAGTTTTTCATACCCGGTGTTGCCGTAGGTCGCGGCTTTCACCGCATTGGCCAGATACGGTGCGGCCCCGCCGGCCATCGCCGCCTTGATATCGCCCCCCGCCAGTCCCTGAAGGACCGAGACAACTGCCGAAACCGCCTGACGGCGATTACCGCCAATATCGGCCCCCTGTTTCTGGAGAGCCTCATTGTAAGCCAGTTGATAGGTCCGGTCTGCCAGTGCCTCAGCGGTGACGGGCACGTTTTCCTGCTCCAGTTGTTTTCTGGCCTGTGCTTTCCAGTGTTGCTGGTTTTGCGGGTTTTTCAAGTCAGCGGTGGCTTTTTGAGTGGCTGCAATGGCTTCCTGAGTATTGTAAATATCCAGCACCTGTGTGCCGATATTGGCGATGGCCTGCGCCTGTGCCAGCCGTTGCTGCTCTTTCTCCTTATCGAAAATGGGGGCGAGACTGTTGGCCGCGTTTTCCGGGTCACGGCGGAGACTGTTCACATCCTGGTGCTGTTTTCCGCTGTCACGGACAATCAGCGTGCCTTCACTCACCGCCGCCTGCGTGGTGGACGTTTTGCTGCCCTGATTGCCGGTGCCGGAAAGCATATTCGAGGCCATGTTCGACACCAACTGGTTGCCGACGGCCCCGCCTGTGCTCATCCCGGTACTTTGCTGTTCGGTCTTAAATGCTGCTTTATTCTGAATATCCCCAAAGCCCAGTGTGCCCGTTTCCAGCCGGTTCTTATCTTTGCCGGCCGTGCTGGCCATCACAGCCCCGTCCAACTGGGTATGGTTCCCCACCTGAATATCAAACCCGCCCTGCCCGGCAAAAATCCCAGTCTGCTCTTTGACGGATTGATAGTCGCTGTCCATTTTTTCCCGGCTGGCGTTGGCACTGGCAGACCCTGTCATCGAACCGTAGGTGAAGCTCGCCCCGGCACTGACGTTCTGCTGTTTGCTGTGGTAGTTGTCCCTATCCTGTTCACTCGCCAGATGCAGGTTACGGCCCACATTGGCCGTGACTTTATTACCGCTCACCTGCGCCCCTTTCAGCAAGGTATCCTGTCCGGCATTCAGGGCTACCTGATTGCCCGCTGTGAACTGGGTTTCCGTATGGGTGAGCGTATCCCCGGTTTCATGTCCTTTACCGGTATTGACCCCAGCCGAGAATTTCAGGCCGGTGCCACCCTGCCCGGCGGTGAGGCCAAGCCCGATATTGCCGCCTTTACTGCTGTTCTGCCCCCGGAGCGTCTGGGTATTTTCCGCTGAGGTCAGGGCGATGTCCCGGTTCGCTGTCAGGGTGATATCCTGCCCGGCGTTCAGGGTACTGCCCTGTGCCTGAATATCCCCGCTGGCGCGGGGTTTTTCTGTTTCGCCGGTGGCCGTGATACGGATATCCTGCCCGGCATTCAGGGTACTGCCCTGTGCCACCGTCTGTGCTCGCTGGGTTTCCGATTTCGACGACTGGCTGCCCAGCGACAGTTGTACCCCGACCACATCGGTGGATTTCTCTGCCTTGCCGCCTGCCTGATTGATTGCCTCTGCTTTGGCAGACTGCGCTTCGCTCAACTGCCACGCCTGAAGCGCCTGTGCCCCGGATAAGGTGGCTTGGGTGTTTTTCAGCGCCTGTAGCCGGCGGTCCTGATTATTCTTGCTGTCCCGCGCCTCCTGGGCCGTTTGGACGGCGGTATTCAAGGCGCTGCCCACCGTGCCGCCGAGTGAAACAGTCAGGCCACTTTGCTGCTGTTCCGTTTGACTGACCGCCGTATGGCGGTTCTGCACGGCAGTCATGGCCACGTCCTGACCCTGAACAGACAGATTTTTCCCCGCAACGATGTCACTACCCTGTATCGTCACCTGCTTTTTCGCCCTCAGATCCACATGACCATCACTGCTGCCGACGGTGCTGCCCCTGTGTAACAGATCTTCACGGGCACTGGACTGTTTCATTGACTGGCTGCCGATCATAAAACCAATTCCCCCCGTGCCCATCAGACCGGATTTTTTCTCTTCCTGACGGGACAGTTCACGGTTATGCTCCTGTGCGGTTGTGACGGTCAAATGGCGGTCAGTCCTGATGTCCACATCCTGTGTTCCGATCACATTACTGCCGCCAATCAGGACATCCTGACCGGCCTGCATAGTCACCGACTCCCCGCTCAGTTGGCTACTCAGGGCCTGCTGGCGATCAAACTGGTGTTGCGTAGTGGTTGTGCCGGAAGCCAGCCAGCTGTTGCTGCCTTTTACTTTCAGGTATTCATCGTGACGCTGCTGTTGCTCACCCGCCAGTAAACGGATATCCCGGCCCGCGTTGGCGTGTAAGCGATCACCGGCGGTGACCTCCCCGGCTTTCAGCGACATATCCCGCCCGGCACGCAGCTCAACCTGTCCCGCACCGTCGATCACGGTACCGACATCCTGTGATGCATGTCGGGTAATACGGTTATTGCTGCTGAAGATCACCTGCTCATCCTGCGCGGTTTTCACGGCCCCCAGTTCGATATCCCGGCCCGCGTTCAGCTGTATCTGGCTGTTTTGATGCTGTGCCGTCAGTTGCGCCGCCGTCAGTTTCACATCCTGTCCGGCCTGAAGGCGCAGTTTGCCATCCGCCCCTTCCACATAAATCCCGGCCTGATGATTGACATAAGTGTCGCCATACCGGCTGCTCCCGGCCCGTTGCTCACCCGAACGGGTCGTACTGGCAATATCAATATTGCGGTTAGCCTGTATACGGAGGTCATTGGCGGTCACCACTCCGCCGCGCTGGATCACATCCGTACGGGCCTGCAATGACACTTTATCGCCTTGCAGAGACCCGCCCTGATGACGGATAGTGTCAGCCAGCACATGGAGTTGCTGCCCGGTCACGTTTCCCTGATTGAGCCAGTTACCGCTGAGCTGCATATTCACCTGCTGACCGCTCATTAATGCCCCGCTACCATCCAGCTGGCTGCCCTGAGTACGCACATAAACCTGCGGGGCTAACACCATTTGCTGACTGCCGTCTGGTAATCTCACCGGGGTTTTCACCAGCCACACCATGTTTTCCGTTAACCGGGCCATTTGGCCTGCGCTGAGCGCCACACCGGGAGTCAGATTAAACGCCTTCTGGGCACGGATACCAGCATTCATCAACGCCTTAAACTGCTCTTCATCGTTCTGATACCCCGACAGGTAACGCTGCCCCGTCAAATTGATGATTTGATCCCGGATCAGGCGTTGTTCATAAAAACCATCGCCCAGTCGCTTGTGCATATTATTGTGATCCCAGCGCAGACTGTTCTGCATATAGTCCGTGCCCAGCCAGCGTTTGTATTGCGTGAACCGGGGATCGGTTTCAATCAGTACCTGTGCCTCCGGAACCGGAGGCGGTGTCAGTGAATGACGGCCTGAAGGCGGAGCCAGAGGCAGTTCAGGCTGTTGACTACCTGATGACGGCGTCCGGGTCAGTGGCGTAAGCGATGACAAATCCAGTGCTAACACCGGTTGTGTCTCATCTGTCGGCGCGGTTCGAGTCAGGGTTGAAGACTGACCGTCGGATGATAGATTCAGTTTAAACAGGCTGTTGTTCGGCAAGCGGTAATCCGGCGTTTCCGTGCGTACCCGCCACGGTTTTTCGCCGGCGGAAGCCGGCTGCTGGCTCACCACATCCAGTTGCTGGCCCGGCCGTTGAACGATCTCCGGCGTTTTGGCTTCTCCGCTGACAAAGAACGCCTCAATCTGGCGCTGATCGGCCGGGGCCATCTGCGTAGTGCGTCCCTGATAGTGCCCGGGTGACTGCCCGTTCATCGCTATTTGCCCTTGATTGGCGTCGAGGGTACTGGTTTTTAACTGAATATCCTGTACCTGTGAACGCTGATACGGCTGGGCCTCCCACCCCTGCTTATCGCGGCCCTTTTTCCTGATACGCCAGAACGATTCGACCTGTCCCTGATCGGTGATATGCCGCTGACCCGGCGTTTGGGTATTTTCCACTTCACCGCCGGTGACAGTCAGTGCACCTCCGGCCACAATCTGGCTGTGGTGATTTTTCAGGCGGGGTTGTCCATTCGGTATTTTTGCGGTTTCAAGGGTTAAATTTTTGCCGGCCAGAATTTTCGCCGGATCGGTGGCAGTAACCCGCGATTCCTGTACCGTGCGGGTATAGCTGAGCGTCTGGAACACATCATTATCGGTAGAGCAATGCTCACCGTTGAAACACAGCAGCGCCACTTCCTCACGTCCGATATACATCGGATAATCTTTGGGGTTATAGCGATTGCCACGCATCTGATAGATCACTTCCGGGGTTTGCGACACCAGCGCCAATTCGGTTTCCTGGTGATCATTCACGTTGTTGATCGTGTTCATCGCTAAGCGCATATTCCCGGCGGACTCGATACTGGCACTGAGATTATTTAACAGCCGACCTTGCCCTGTTGGACGTTGCTGGTTATCCAGCCCACCGCCCACGGCCAGCTCACCGTCACTGTAAATCAGACTGTGTGTCTGGTTGTTCAGGGTCTCCACCCCGATATCCAGCCGCTGACGGGCCGCAATAACGGCCGATTGGCTGTTGGCAACGAGGTTTTCATAACGGGTTGCCGGTTTTTTCCCGGTGTTTTTTTGGTTTCTCCATTTTTCCAGCGCATCGACGATCCCGGCCGCCGGCAAGTTATTCAGCGTCTTGGCCTCAATGGCCACCTGATCCCCGTAAATGCGCCCGGAGGCCTGATTGGTCAGGGTATCGGCTTTCAGGATAGTTTTCGTGCCGTCCATCAAACCAGCGTTGTACAAATTCCCCTTGACGAGCCATTGGTGGTGATTGGCTAAAATCTCCCCGGGGGCGTGGTTGGTGAGCTTCGCCGCCCGACCATGCAAGGTATCCGCACTGATCAGGCTGTGGTTAACCACGTCGCCCTGTGTATCTAATTGCAGACGCCCATTGGCAATGGTTTCGCCGGTGTGGATAAAGCCGTTCTGCACGTTTAACGTGATATCCCCCAGTGAATGCAGTTTGCCGTCGCCGGTGGCCGATACCCCACTGACCGACAACGTCTGACCCGCCCGGATGTCTCCTCCGGTATTGGTCAGAGCCAGCCTATCACCCCGGGCGCTCAGGTGCTGATGGGCCTGTAACTGCCCTCTGGTGTTATCCAGAGAATGCGTCAGTGTCAGTGTCGCATTACGCAGCGCCGTGAGTTGCCCCTGACGGTTGTTCAGCCCGCGTCCCGTGAGCGTGACATGCTGGCCGTCAATTCCTTTGTCGGCCCGACGGGTATTGGCATTCTCTATTCTGGCCGCGTTCAGGCGAATATCCCCACCACTGCGTATCAATCCGTCGGTGTTATCAATCTGCTCTGTGGCAGTGGCGTTTAAATGACGCAGGGCCAGTAGATGTCCCTGCGTATTGCGCAGCGTTTGGGCATCAATATCCAGCGTCTGTTCACTCAGCACTTTACCGCCGTGCCGGTTATCCAGTTGCGTGGCACCTAACCGGACGGCAGATTTTCCGTGCAGCATCCCGCCATGATTCGTCAGATCACCACTCCTGACCGTCAGTGTCTGTTGGCTGTCCAATACCCCATCCGTATTATTCAGTCCCTTTCCGCCGGTATCGACCGACAGGGCCTCATCGGCCTGAATACGACCGGACGAGTTATTCAGCGCCAGACTGTGCAGATCCAGCGCCTTTTTCGCCGCCAGCTGGCCTTGTGAGTTATTGACCTGACCGGCCTTGATGTTCAGGCTGTCTGCCGACACGATCACACCCTGCAAATTATCCAACGTGTCGGTTTCCAGCGTCATGGCCTGTTTACTGGTGATACCGTGCTGGCTGCCGCTCTGGCGATTAATGAGTGACTGAGTGTTCAGGGCCAGCGTACCGCCGCTTTGCAGCAGGCCCTGCTCATTATTCAGTGCCGTTGCAGTGAGCGAGGTGGCTTTTCCGCCCAGTATCTGCCCGTCCTGATTAGTAACATAGTTTCCTGTCACGCTCAGGCGATCGTGGCTGCCGATATAACCGGACTGGTTATGGATGTCACCGGTTGTCAGTAGCATCTCGCCCCGGCGGCTGATGAGGCCCGATGCTTGCCCGCTGTCACGGTTATCCAGCGTGTGACCGTGTGTATTGAGACGCAGATGCTGGCCGCTTTGTATCAGGCCATGACGATTCAACACCTCCCCCGTGCTTAAAACCAGATCGTGCTCGGCCACCACCCGGCCCGACTGATTATTCAGCCGCTGTTGTGCCGTCTCAATATCGACTGTGCCGCCCTGGATCTGCCCTTTTTCATTATTAATTCCCTGTGTTTTCAGGCGCAGTATGTGTTGGCCGACAATCCGGCCAGACTGGTTGTCCAACTGAGATGTAGTCAGTTGGATCCCGCCGGTTGAGGACGTGATATGTCCCTGCTGATTATCGATGGACTGGCCCGACAGGTGGATATCGTGGGAAGCCAGCAACTGTCCTGTCTGATTGTTCAGGTGGTTTGCCACCGTCACATCCAGCTGGCCGTCTTCAGCCGCGATGATATAACCCGGTTGGTACGTCAGCGCCTGATTTTCCAGCCCGCTGCCCGGTGAACCTTGTTTCTGGCGGCTCAGTTGATTGTCGGTCAGTGTGCTGTTATTCAGGCTATCCGCACGGAGTGCCACCGACCCGTTGGCGGCAATCCGGCCGCTGGCATTATCCAGCCCCTGCTTCACGTTCAATGACAGTAAGGCATTACCGTGCTGCGTCATCTCCCCCAGACGGTGATCCAGTGACTGAATGTCAGCGGTGATGTGTCGGGCTGAGGTCTGACTTTGCGCCAGCGCGTAATCCCCGCCGGTCAGCGTCAGTTTTCCCCCGGAAAGCAGGCGACTGGCGCGCCCCTGAAACTGTGGTGTCTCAATGGACAACTCGCCAGCACCAGCATGGTGCAATGTGCCTTTTTCACTGGCAATAGTTTGACTTTTCAGGACCAGATCCTGCCCGTTGGCGGTAATCACCCCACCGGTATTGTCAATGCCGTCCTGATGATCCAGTACCAGCGAAGCGTCGCCGGTTTGGGTGATTTTCCCCCGCGTATTTTTTAATTGTCGGCTGTTCAGCACCAGTGTGTCTGCGCTCAGTTCGCCCCGCTGATTGTCAATCAATTCGGGGGCCGTGAGCGTCAGGTTGTGTTGCGCACTGAGTGTGGCCGCCTGTAAGTTCAGTCGCTTTGCTGAGGTCAATTGCAAGTGTTTTGCCCCTGCCTGACTGCCCGACATGTCGATATCATGAGCAGTGACGGCCAAATCATTGTGCGCCAGATGCTGACCGTGTAATGATGCCGCATCGTGGGCACTGATTGTCAGGTGTCCCGGTCGGGTCAGTTTACCTTCATCATCAACCCCTGCGGCCAGTGTACTGCCCGTTTGGCTCATAAAGGTGGTACTTTGGCTGGTCAGGTGACGACCAGACAGCATGTGTCCCTGATTATTGACCTGCTCACGGGTGGTGATGGTGATATCCCGGCCTGCGGCGATATTGCCCTGATTTGTCAGACTGCCCTGATTCTGGAAGGTGGCATCCTTGGACACGGCGATCTTTCCGGGGTTACTCAGATGCCCGTCACTGCGGATCGTCAGCGAGGTGGCCTGTACCAGCCCCTGATTGAGCCAGTCTCCCTGTGTGGTGAAAGTCGCCTCTTCTGAAGCCGCCATGATCCCCAGATTGGTAAGTTTGCCGCGACTATTGAGAGTCAGATTACCCGGCTGGGTCAGTTTGTCATCGTTATCGAGCCCGGCGGCCAGTATCCCTTTTTCGCCGTTATCCAGTGCGGTACTGTGAACTGTCAGGTGCCGACCTGCCTGCATTTTCCCCTGATTACCGAGTTGATCCCGGATAGTCACCGCGAGGTTTTGGCCGGCCCTGATATCGCCCTGATTGTGTAAGCTGTTGTTGTTTAGGAGGTCAACTTCCTCTGACGCCGTTAATATCCCATCATTATTTATGGCTCCCTCAGTCTGGATATTCAGTGTACCCGGTTGAGTCAGTTTGCCTGCTGTATCGACCCCCGCCGCCAATGCGCCGGCTACCTGATTGTCAAAGGTGCTACCGTGGACAGCCAGATGCCGGCCGGCCAACATTTTGCCCGCATTGACAACCTGGCCGGGCGTACGGAGGGTCATATCCCGGTCAGCGGTGATCTCCCCCTGATTGTCCGCCTCTGTCAGGCTCTGAAGGTCGATATCCTCAGACGCGGTTATCCGCCCCTGATTGGTGAACCGACCTCGGCTGTCCATGGTCAGCTGACTGGCTTTATTGACGCCCGCCCGCAGTACCCCGTGCTGCTGATTGTCAACCCCGGCACTTTGGATCGTCAGCCGATGCCCTGCCCGCAGTTTGCCCTGATTGGTGAGTTGATCACGGGCGGTGAGGGCCATGTCTTCTCCGGCCGTGATGTCGCCCTGATTCGCCAACCGTCCCTGATTGGTCAGACTGACCGCTTTTTTCGCGTTTATCACGCCGTGATTAGTCAGGTGCCCGTCACTGCTCACCGTCAGCGCGGTGGCCTGCACCTGCCCCTGATTGAGCCAGTCTCCCTGCGTTGTGAAGGTGGCTGCCCCTGATGCCGCTATCACACCTTTGTTGATGAACGGACCGAAACTGTTGAGAGTCAGCTGTCCCGACTGAGTCTGCGGGCCGTTTTTATCCATGCCAGCGGCCAGTACCCCTTTTTTGCCGTTATCCAGTGTGGCACTGTGGACCGTCAGGTGCCGGTCTGCCCGCATTTTTCCCTGATTACTGAACTGATCACGGATCTTCACTGAGAGGTCACGCCCGGCTGTCATCTCACCCTGATTGTGTAAGGTGTTGTGGTTTTGCAGGGTAATACCCTCTGCTGCCGTTACGAGCCCCTGATTGTTAATCGCTCCCTCAGTCTGGATATTCAGTGTACCCGGCTGAGTCAGTTTGCCTGCTGTATCGACCCCCGCCGCCAATGCGCCGGCTACCTGATTGTCAAAGGTGCTACCGTGGACAGCCAGATGCCGGCCGGCCAACATTTTGCCCGCATTGGTAACCTGCCCGGGTGTACGGAGGGTCATATCCCGGTCAGCGGTGATCTCCCCCTGATTGTCCGCCTCCGTCTGGCTCTGGAGGTCGATATCCTCAGACGCGGTTATCCGCCCCTGATTGGTGAACCGACCTCGGCTGTCCATGGTCAGCTGACTGGCTTTATTGACGCCCGCCCGCAGTACCCCGCTCTTCTGATTGTCAACTCCGGCACTTTGGATCGTCAGCCGATGCCCTGCCCGCAGTTTGCCCTGATTGGTGAGTGAGTCACGGGCGGTGAGGGTCATACCTTCTCCGGCCGTGATGTCGCCCTGATTCGCTAACTGCCCCTGATTGGTCAGACTGACCGCTTTTTTCGCATGTATCACGCCGTGATTAGTCAGGTGTCCGTCACTGCGGACTGTCAGTGATTTAGCCTGTACCTGTCCCTGATTGAGCCAGTCTCCCTGCGTTGTGAAAGTCGCGTCTTCTGAAGCGGCCATTACGCCTTTGTTAGTGAGTGGGCCGTGACTGTCTATAGTCAATTTTCCCGGCTGAGCCAGTCGACCGTCTTTATGCACGCCAGCCATCAGGACGCTTTTTTCTCCGCTATCAAAGGCGGTACTTTGGATAGCCAGATGACGGCCTGACAGTATTTTGCCCTGATTATCGAGCTGATCACGCGCCTGAACCGTCATATCCTGTCCGGCACTTATCTCACCCTGATTCGCTAACCGGCCCTGATTGGTCAGGCTGATGCTTTTTTCGGCACCCATCACACCACTGTTGGTCAGGTGCCCGTCACTGTGGATCGCCAGATCGTGGGCTTGAACTTTACCCTGATTGACAAAATTGCCCTGATTGCGGAGCGTGACTGCGGTAGCGGCAGTGATTGAACCGGTGTTAGTGAGTTTGCCGTTGCTGTCCAGTACCAGCTCCCCGGCCTGTGCGCCCAAATGCCCGGCATTACGCACCCCAACCCCTTGTTCAGTGCCCACCAGTTTGATTTTGTTCGCGTACATCCCGCCAATCGCTGACACATCCAGACTGAATTCAGGTTTTTCCTGTGCTGGGCTGCCTCGTGTCTGGACCACATTCCCCTGAGCATCCACCCGATTTTTCCCGGTTGTCACGGTTAAGTGCCGGGCGTGCAGTTTGGCGTTCATATCTACAGCCCGGGCGATCAGGCGGGTATGATCACTTTGGGTATCATTCAGCCCTTTCCCGTCCACCGTAATCCGGCCGTTATTCACCTCAAAGCCTTTCAGGCGGCCATTCTCCAGCACGGTCTGCCCGGCGGCCAGAGTTGTTTGCTGGGCATTGATAAAACCACAGCCTCGGCAGGTGATCCCGGCGGGGTTCGCAATGATCACATCCGCGCGTTTACCGGCCACTTCGACGAATCCATTCAGTTGGCTGGGATCACGACTGTTCACTTCATTGAGAATGATCTTCGCTTCCCCCTGAGCCAGCCACGGGTTACCGGTAATATGTCCCGCCAGATCTGTCTTGGTATTCACGGCACTGTTATTGAGAATGGCTCCCTTTTGTTCTACATCGAACTGACGGTATTGGTTACGGGAGACCCCATCCGGGTTGGGAGTCTGAATATTGACCTGCGGCACGCCGTTAGCCGATGAAATCACGGTAGGCTGCTCTTT
Source organism: Xenorhabdus sp. KK7.4 (assembly GCF_963876465.1). Taxonomy (NCBI): domain Bacteria; kingdom Pseudomonadati; phylum Pseudomonadota; class Gammaproteobacteria; order Enterobacterales; family Morganellaceae; genus Xenorhabdus; species Xenorhabdus sp. KK7.4. Next base: position 12,799 of record NZ_CAWNQF010000001.1, on the reverse strand, counting down.
TCCGGGCGCATGAGGGTCGGCCACAATGTTCGCATAGCCCGGCTGGCTGACCAGCCCCAAGGCCAGTGACACACTCAGGATCAACGGCAGCAGGGAAACCCGGCGGGATGAAGGCGAAGTCTGCGCCGAGTTTTCTTCCCGCACCTTTCCGGCGGTATGGCTGTTGGCCAGTTCGGAAACCACCATTAACATTTGTCGGGTTTTACTGAAAATCACGCGATAACAAAGTTTGTTCATAGTGTGAAACCTCTTTCAGGTAAGTCCCGTACAAGGGGATATTTCTGCCACCACTGAGCCGCCTGTTGGCGGCTGACCCCGCGTCCTCTGAACCGGAGCACCTGTGGGCCAAGCCGATCCCCTTTGTGGTACAGGGCACGACAGCAATGGTTGAGCAGAACCTCACGCTGCATTAGCGCCGCCATTTCACGGCTGTGCCCCAACGGGGCCAGCCAGTCCAGGATCCAGAACCGGTTACCGTTGCACAGGGGCAAGGCCCGGCCATCGTCACCGTAGCCGGCATAGTCCAGTGTCAGATACCGTAATTCAGTCTGGGCATTAAACAGGGCAAAACTGAGGTAGAAAATGGGCCGGGCTTGGTGATACACCAGAATATATTGTTCGGTGGTGAGAAAAGGTAAGACCTGCGTCTCCAGCTCTCCCACATAGGCTGACCGCTGTTCGGCAGATTGCATCCACAGGAGCGCCACGGCCCCGAACATTTCGATAGCGTTGGCGGGCTCCCCTAACATCAGCGGAGCATAAACATCATAATCACCAATCCGCATCCTGTTTCCCCTCAGTACTGCCAGTTCAGGCTGAACGCCACATAAACCGGATCGGTCTTAAACCCGTCCGGCTTCGAAAAAGGCGTCCCCACAGCGATGTCGTAAACCAGATTTGCCGGTCGGATCGGACCTTTCAGCCCCACTACCCCCCCGGCCAGTGTGCGCCCGACGTTAAAGTCCGCACCATTGCCTCCTATCCGGCCATAATCCGCGCCCAGATACAGTTGCTGCTCCGGCAATGGTGTCTGCCAGGACAGGGTATTGCGCAAGGTCCAGCCCGCATCCGCACTCAGTGAACGCTCTCCGTCAAAGCCCCGTACCGTCCAGCGGCTGCCGATACTGAACCGATCCTGAGGTGTTAACGGGGTCTGGCTCCACTGACGCAGGTATTCCACCCGGTGCTGGAATGCCTCCCCGACCAATGAAAATGGGGTGTTCAGTGATGCTGACACCTGAATGATGCGGGCTTGCGCGGTGGCATAATGCTCACTGCCCCGTGGATTGAGTTCCTCTTCCGGTGCGGGCCGTGCACCAAACCAGCGCGTTCCGTGCTGGTAACTGATCCCGGCATCCAACACAGCGGGCCCCAGATAATGGCGATGATCCAATGCCAATCGCCAGTGGCTGGTCCGGCGCTTTTGTCCGGTAATTTCCGTTTGTTTGATGAAGTTCCGGGTCTGACGTACATTCACCCCGTAGGTTAACGTTGTCTTTGAATTGGCATTACGGTGCAGAACACGGCTTAACTGCGCATTCAGGCTGTGACTTCTTCCCCGGTACTTCGCTGCTTCCGTGCGATGAGGCACCGTTTGGGCATAATTGTATTTACTGCCGGTAACTGCAAACAGCCAGTAGCCAAACGGCACGGAATAATGCGCCGTGTAATTGGCCGACTGTTTTCGGTCAGAAAACGCCAAATCCCGGGTCACCGCCACATAAAACAGGTCACTCAGAGAGGTAGGATTATCAAGCGCCAACATCAGTCCGCCCTGATTCTGTCCGGTGGTTTTCGTGCCGCTGTTATCCAGCCAGGCCCCCACATGCCAGAAACGAGACTGCTGGCGCTGAATCATGATATCCGTTTCACCGGGAGCGTCTCCCGGCACCAGTTCCATGGAGGCTTGAACATTAGGTATACGCTGGAGGTTTTCCATGCCTTGTTCAATCGCCCGTAAGTCTAACAACGCCCCTTCCCGAGCCGGTATCGCTGTCAACAGAGAAGCGTAGGTGTCCGCCCCCTCCGCATACCGGATCTGGCGGATTTTTCCCGGGACGACCATCAATTTCAGGTCTCCCTGACGGAGATCTTGTTCGGGTGCCAGTATCCGTGTTGTTACCCAACCGTGTGAAATCAGCCGGTTCTGCATCGTGCTCATCAGCAATCCGATGCCCTGTGCCCCCAGACACTGGCCAATGGCCTGATCCGCCAAACGCTGCAAGGGCACCCAATGCGGCAGTGCCTCGTTCCCCGATAGCGTCACTTTACGAATATCAAAACAGGGAGATTCGTTGGGAAACGCCAGAGGAGACGCGGCAACTGTGGTTGCCTCCTCAGCCAGATTGACCCGAGGCGGCCGGGCTTCCAGCCGTTGTTCTTGTGCCTGCTGTTGCTGTTGTTGATGAATTAAGGTCTGGTCATCCGGTTGTGCCTGAGCAGGGAATATTGCCAAGACACTGGATCCGGCCAACCCGAAGCATAGATTACTGAAAAGTTTATTTGGCATATTTTTTCCAATAAAAATTGGCGCATTTTTATTTTCAATCGAGAATTAACAAAAATATGTGAAGAGCAATTATGCGGAGATTTGATCACTTTTCAACCAAACAACAATGCAAAATAAATTCCACCTGATTAGATTAAAAAAATAATAAATGAATTTATTTGAAGTAAATAACTGCCTTTTGACAGATAAACACACATATAATGAAATTATAATCCAAATAAAGGTAAAAAAATAAAAAGCGGTGAAATGACATTCAGAACATTCTTACAGCAATTATTTTTATCAAAAAACGAAAAACAATAACCATGATTAATTTGAAATAAATTAAACAATCGATAACAAGAAATAGTGATAAAGATAAGGCGAGAGTTTTAATTAATCTCAACGTTTCTTAAGCATCGCAATTTCATGGTCACGTAAACCTAAGCGCGGCTTTTTCGGCTGAAATATATAAGCAATCAGTCCTGAGACTATTTTCAGTAAAAAGCCGACTACGCTTCAGTGCTTTGAATGTTCCATCTGAGAAATATTTTTCAATTCGTCATTCACCGGATGAGTAGGCCACGGGAACTGCTCCCGCAGCCTCTCGCAGAACAGTACGTGAGCCTCTCGACTCATACCGCTCTCTTCAGGTAAACACACCTGTCATTCCTGCCCGACAATGGGCAAACCCCCCCTATGCTCCTTTGCAATCCTTTGAAGACGTTTTGAGTCTTGGGTTTTATATCTGCTCAGAGCTTTGAACTTTCATCTGACTCAGCGCACCCGCGCTTTGTTGAGTTGCCTGAAAACCTTATACAGTGCCTTCTGGTTATGATGGCAGTGGGCGATCAAACGTCATCCAACTAAATCTAAAAATTGGGTAAGTCGAAAATACGACATGAACCACCAAGGAGAAGGGTAATTTCATGGCTGGCAGAAAATAGCCAATATGGACTGCCATTTTAATCTGGTTCAAATAGCTTAAACGCTGATAAAAAGGCATGTGAAGATTAGGAGTGTGGCTACGCCATTCGATCCTCAATACCAAACCTATTTGGTTAAGAGGAAATCGAAAAAGGAAAGTCATCATTCTTGGTACGACCCTGTTCTGACTACAATTTAGGTTGCTGGGTAACGTAATATGTCTTAGTGAAGGCTTGAGCCGTTGCAGTGAAAGTTGCACGTACGGTTCTTAGTACTACAGCCGTGATCCATATTGTGTCATGATGACTCTCTATCTTCCTAACACCAAGGGAGGTGTCCTATGACCTCACCTGTCAACTCTGGGAACAAGCGCTACGGGGCGTGCATTCCCGTCTGGCTTTCCTGTTTCACTCTGTCGGCTCTCAACACCGTTGTCTGGATTATCTTCGCGGACTGCTCAGTGATGTAGAGCGCAAAAATGGCTGGGCGAACACTCGCCCGATGACATTCAATATTTTCTGGAACGCGCCCATTGGGAGGCGGAGGCGGCCCGCGATATCTTACGCGACTATGTGACTGACCATCTCGGCGATGAGCAAGGTATCCTCATTATTGATGAAACCGGTTTTATTAAAAAAGGAACCCACTCTGCCGGGGTACAGCGTCAATACAGCGGCACCGCTGGACGCATTGAAAACAGTCAGATAGGTGTTTTCCTGTGTTACGCCGGTAAAGGCGGCCATGCCTTTCTTGATAGGGCCTTATACCTGCCCGAACAGTGGACTGAGGACCGGCCCCGCTGTACGGCTGCGGGCATCCCTGACGCCGTGAGCTTTGCCACTAAACCCCAACTTGCCCGACACATGCTGGCGCGGGCATTGGATGCTGGCGTGCCCTGTCGCTGGGTGACTGCCGATGCCGTGTATGGGCATGACCGCCGCCTGCGATGCTGGCTGGAGTCCCGGCATCAACCGTTTGTATTAGCGATCCCCAAGAATGAATGGCTTTGGTGGCAAGGCCCGCACGATATCAGGGCGGACGTGATTGCCGCCAGTCTGATGCCTGACGATTGGGAAACCCAGTCCGCGGGGTTAGGAACAAAAGGAGCGCGTTGGTATGACTGGGCACAGATCCCGCTCTGGCGTTTGCAAATAAGTAAAGAAGAACGGCGTTATGGTCATTATCTGCTGGTCCGGCGTAGCCGGGATGATAAACAAGAACACGCGTATTATGTGGTGTATGCGCACAAAGAAGAGGCTGATCTGAAAACGCTGGTTCAGGTAGCAGGACACCGCTGGGAAATTGAAAGTGGCTTTGACGAAACCAAAGGGGAATGTGGGCTCGATCATGACGAAGTGCGGCAGTGGCACAGTGGGTATCGGCATATTACGCTGTCTTTACTGGCCCATGCGGTCTTGGCAGTTTTGCGGATACAGGAGAAAAAAAACACCGCAGGGACTGATAGCCCTGAGTGTGTCGGAACTGCGTAAGCTGCTGTCAAAACTGATGGTCAAGGCCGGGGAAACCGTAGAACAGATCCTCTATTGGTCAAACTGGCGACGACGACATCAATACCGTGCGCAACAATTTCATTACCGCCGCCGAGAAGGACATTTGGTCACGGAACAGTTACGACTGTAGTACTAAGATATAATCTTTGTAGTCGTTTGCTTCGATTTTAGAATGCATTTGGTTAGTCGATTCCCAAATCTTGGCGGTCAGTTGTTGTTTATTCATGTTTTACTCTCGATAGAAATAAATTGTTAATTAATGTGTTTATATTATATTTCCATATGTAACTTCAGTTATTTTTTCAGTAGGGAATAACTGCTGTTATCCCTTCTTCTTCGATATAATTTTCATACTGAATGGAATAAATAATAAGTACCCCACCGGCTGTTATGTCCTCTCTTTAGACATGTTTATTCGTTATCATTATTTTTAGGTTGGGTGATGCTGCCTACATGTTGATTGTACCCTGAATCCATGCATGTTGTTTCCTTGCATGTAGCTGGATCGCGACCATTGCCACTATGAGAAAATCCATATATTGGAATCATTACCTTGGGTTGTAGTGTCAATCACAACTATGAAATTAATTTTAATGAAAAATAAAGTTATTCATCATCATTATTAGTAATAAATATAAGTAATAATCATCCAATCGGTAATGAAAATGACTCCTTACTGAGAATAAACCGAAAAAAGATTGCAGAAAAGCGGCCTCGGCATACAGAGTCACTTTGACAGTTACAGCCAGTTGTATGATGAGGATGTGAATAACGGCTAGATTTTCGGTCGTCTTTACCACATGGGATAGACCTGCGTCGATCCAACCACCGATAGCTATGAGGTCATAATGTATAATATTGATGAGTTATTGAGCCGGCTTTCTCATTCCCGCTCGCCAGCAACTATCACGCTTTCTTCACTTATTCCCCTCTCTTTTTCTGAGCTACATACACAGTATGAAGACCTGCTTTCCAAGGGAGAATTGCAATATCTTTATCGCAAGGTGCAGGAACAGAAGAAACGCAATTTGTTGCTTGAGGCCAGAGTATCCACTCAGACCTATCCTCAGTTAACTTTCGCGATTAAAAAGGGCTTGACAAAAAGCGTAGAAACCACCTCCTTGAACGCCAACCCGTTGGATTCCATTGATCCCGATGCAGTTGCTCAGAATGACCCGAGCCACTACAAAGTTGCCACCTTGGTGGAGATGTTGATCACCCAAGGGGATATGTGCTATCGCGAACTGACATCGGATGCGCTCAACGAAGCCAAAATATGGTATATCTTTGCGCTGGAAGCCATGAGCAAAGAATCAAAGGACTCAGGTGAAGCGTTATGGAATGTACCAGCATTGGAAGAGGCTGCTGACGAGGAGCTCCTGATGATAATGCAGACTGCATTGAGCCAGCTTGATAAAGGAGAAATATCTTCAAGACAAGAATGTACCGCCAACTCACAGACTAATCTTTTTCTGCCTAAGTTCAACCCGACGCTGCGCCAACGCTTATTTAACCTGCATCACAACCTCAGCATTGATGGTCAGCCGCTGTCCTTGTCTATTTATGCCGAACCGACAGACCCGGAAGCCTTGAAGGTGAGTTTAGTGCAGAATTCTACGGAGGAACGCGCTCTGCCTTATAGCACGCAGCGACTTTACCATTTCCCGGTTATGCTGGAGCGGGCACGTAACCTGACGGGCCAACTGACCCAATTCGGGTTATCACTGCTAAACATGGCCGAGCATGCTGATGCCGACAAGTTGTATGCACTTCTGCTACAACAGGGAATGGAGCTAATGTTGCAGAGTATTACGATTCAGCAGCGGACGGTGGAGGAAATTGACACTGACACAGATGAACTGAATGAAATGCTGCAAGGGGCGCAATCTCGTCTGGATAAATATACGGCTCTATATAACGAGGATGAGTCCGCCGGGGAACGTCAGGCCATGACTCTGGCAGACAATGCAGCCGGTCTCTCAATGGCCGCCCAGACGGTGTCAATGATCGAAGAGGGGGCTGATAGGTCACCGAACATCTTCGGCCCTGCGTATAGGGGTAGTCGTTGGGGGGGAGAGAGCCATGCCTCCGCCGCTAAGATATCACTGAATTCGTCAGCCATAAGTCAGGCCCATGACAAAGTCATCCGGTCGGAGATGTACCGCCGTCGTCAGGAATGGGAAATCCAACGTGACAGTGCACAGAGAGAAATCAACCAGATTGCTGCACGGCTTGAGGGCATGAGCATCCGTCGGCAGGCGGCCGTGATGCAGGTCAACTCGTTGCAAACTCAGCACCAGCATACCTGCGAACAGCTGGAGTTGTTACAGCGTAAATTCACCAATCGGGAATTGTATAACTGGATGCGTGGTAAGCTGAACGCTATCTACTATCAGTTCTTCGATATTACCCAATCATTCTGTCTGATGGCTCAGGAATCCTTGCGTCACGAACTGAGTGATAACGGGCTGACCTTTATCCGCGGCAGTGACTGGAATAGCAGTACCTCCGGTTTAATGTCTGGAGAGAGGCTGATGCTGAATCTGGCTGAAATGGAGAAAGTTTGGACTGAGCGTGATTAACGCTCGCTGGAGATGACTTGCACGGTGTCATTGGCGCAGTTTTATGCTGCACTCAATGGGATACCCGTTCTCATCCGGTAAAGAATGCCTTCGAAAGTCAGTCGGGGTTCTTCTTTATTGTAGACAAGCCCATTTTGTGGTCACATAACAGATCTAACTATTGGGAGCATGACCTCGTGTTAGGAAGAAGAGAATCATCATGACACAATACGGATCACGGCTGTAGTATTAGGAGGACGGCACTTGGTAACAGATGCCGTCTATCCGACAAAAATGAGTTAGCGATAACATAGGAATAATCGCCTAAGACTCAAGATTGCTTTGCTCATATTCCAATGACCAGAGCAACAGAGCATGTGTGCTCCAATACAACTTATTCGCCCTCAATATTCTGGTAGTACACCTGCTTAATATAACGCCCTCGCCCATCGCCATGCCCTAAATCCATTGAGACCAGTGCCAGCGCTTCCCGCTCGCTGAATCCTTGCGCTATATAATGCTCCCCGGATTGCTGAGCAAAATGATAACGCATACTATGCGGCGCTTTATTGCCGCTCAGCCCTGCACGTCTGACAATATAGCGGTAACGGTCGATAGCCTGCGTGATCGTCGGCTTATCAATCAGTTTGCCGCCACGCCCGGCCTGCTCGCGTTCAGCATAAGCAATCGCGTGTTGCAGGGCTTCCCGATCCAGTATGACCGTCTGTCTGGGGCGTCCACCTTTAGTACCGAACACCACCCGCACAGACGTATGCCCGTTTTCCAGTGCTTTCTTCCAGGTCGCTAACGATTTGTAGGCTTCCACCGCTTCTTTGGTACGCAGTCCCAGCACATACGCCAGTTGCATAACAGCCGCGACACGCCGGTCTTTTTGCTCCACCTGCTGAAAAATGTCCCGGAATGCAGCCGGAGCCAGCGCCATTTTCGTTCCCATGCGGCTGGTATCCGCGATACCCAATGCCCGGTTACTCAGGCGGGTATTATCGGGATCAGCCAACTTATGCTTTCCCGCCTGCGCTAAAATGGCTCGCAGCACCGACATTTCATTTTGCAGTGTCCGGTGACTGAGATTGTTGGCTTTGCGTTCAGCGATGTAGCGCTCAATATATTTCACCTTCAGGCTATCCACTTGCCGGAGTTTGATGCCATTGTTTTTCAAATAATCAAGGAAGTACCGGGCAATCCGTTCACGATCCGCCACCGTAACAAAACTTCCGCCCGCCTGTCGGGCATGCGTGATAAAGGCTTTTCTGAACTGCTCAACCTTTGAACGTGTCGATCCCTGCGCCATTCTCGCCTCTTCTGCTACTTTGCATTTGTTTTATTCATTTTTAGTCGTTTTTAAAACAATTCCCTGCGTGTCGGTTCAGGTTCACCGTTCCGTGGTGCGTCAGACAATGTGTAGCAGGGCGGGATTGTGTTGAGTTATTGCAGGAGCTCGCGATGTGCTCAGCACTGCGATGACATGCTCCCCGTTCAGTACCTGATCAGCTCAGGATGAACGCCTCATTATCTTGACGTGATTCATTCTCCTTAATCTTTACTGCATCAGCCTGCAATCAGGCAGTGGGTTGAAAATCCGATAGGACAATCGTTTAACAGGGTGGTTAATCGTCTGTTTTGCGTGGTTTCACTGAGTAATGCGGGGTTCAAATCGGTCGTAAAACCAGACCGGATGGGCTATGGACGTTTGCCGCTTTGCGGCGTCACTTGGTAATCGCTGCGCTTCAACACAAGTGACGCCGCGCAATATTCGGGACGCTGATCGTGATGAATAGACAATGTGAATGAATGTTGTACCGGTGAAAACGGTATCGTTTGACGTAAGACAGAGCCTGTTTTGCTTTGTTGTGTGAGTAGCCGGTGATGAATCACACCGGGAAACTTTCATCCTCAGACGGAGGGTTAGGTGTCCGGGGATATCTGCTTCCAAAAGTGCGCAGATGTACCGCATGGTATGCTCTCCCTTGCAGGCTACGGGAGTTTTAATGTCGCCGCTTCACGCTGATCCTTACAGGCGGAAGATCATCAGATAACAGAACGATAGTAGCGATTGTCTCAGGCGGGGTCAAACAGTGTTTTAGGTCACTTTTCCACGGCATATTTTTAGCCTGTGTGAACAGGATCTTTCTAAAATAAATAAAAAGACCGTTTCATATTGCTGAGATAAAAATTATCTCATTGTGATATTGATGCCTATGTAAAATTGTAAAATAATTATTGGTACTGTATTCTAACAAGCCTGAAATAGTTATTTTTATTATGGCGTGTTACTTAATATTGGCGTTAAAACGGCCTGAATTATTTTAAACAATGACTTTTGTGATCATAGTCATAAAATGAAAATGATCATGCTTTCCAAAGCCCTTGCTATTTTATTTTTATAAATAAATCATATCACTATCGAATCGATACTCAATCTGTCAGCGATCCCTCCCAACACAATGAATTCACTATTGATAAAAGCAGAGTGTATTACGCTAGTGACGCAATTATTTTAATTTTTTACACTGTGATTGTTGGGGGCGTTTTTTTATTTCACTTGATTCCATTTGGTTTTCACTTATCCCTTATTTATCATTTCTCCTCATTATTATTTTTCATGCATTAACCAAAATAGTCCGGTATCACAGTTTCTTCAAATTATCTCAGGGTCACGGTGTAAAAACAGTCGGTTGATCCTTTCATTATCCTATTTGTCAGAGACAACGCCGGACGAATTTCAATGTTGTGCCCGGACGTGATGGCCGATGGTTATCACGTTATCCGTCATCACCTCAGGGAGACACCTATGTCAGTGAAAAAGCACATCGCAAAACTTCAGCAGGGAAAGGCCCTGTTTGAGCAGGGGCAACAAGCCACCCGGCTGGCTCAGCAGACAACCGGGAGCTTCGTTGGGCACGAACCGGGGTTGGCAAAGAAAGCCGCCGGGGGTCACAGCGCCGCCACCAAAGCCCTGCAAAAAGCCAGTCAGTTTCTCAGTGATGGTGCCCCCAGCGGTCTGCAATTTACCCTGACGGCGGGCGGTCTGGCACCAGAAACCTTTGTCGTCACTGATTTTACCCTGAATGAGCATTTTTCTCAGCCGTTCCAGCTGGAAGTCGGACTGGCGAGTGCTGACCCTGCCATCGACTTTCCTGCGGTACTCGACCGCGCTGCCACGCTGACAATCACACAGGATGGGGTTGAAAGCCGGAGTATCACCGGTATCGTTGCCGGCTTTGAACAGGGCAATACCGGGTTGCACCAGACCACCTACCAGATGAGTATTCGCCCGGACCTGTGGCGCACCACCCTGCGTCAGAATTCGCGTATTTTCCAGCAACTGAACATTGAATCCATTATCACCAATATTCTGAAAGAGCACGGTATCCGCGATGTGGTCTTCAGCCTGCGCCATGCCCACCCGGAACGGGAATTTTGTGTGCAATATCAGGAAAGTGACTTTGCCTTCCTGCAACGCCTGACCGCAGAAGAAGGTATCTTCTACTTTTTTGAATGCGGCAACGGGCGCAATACGCTGGTGTTTGCCGATGATGCCGGCTCTGTGCCGCCGGGCATTGTCCTGCCCTACCAGCCGGGTGACACCAGTACGCTGGGCGAGCCGGCAGTGAGCCACCTGACACACCGGGCACAGGTCCGCCCGGCTCAGGTGCAGCTCAAAGACTACACCTTCAAAAATCCGGCGTGGCCGGCCGAATTCAGCCAGCAGATGAAGGAAGACACGCTCCAGCAGGTGTATTACGAACATTACGACTATCCGGGGCGTTTTAAGGATGAGGCACACGGTAAGGATTTTACCCGCTACCGTCTGGAGGGACTTCGCAACAATGCCGTGACAGGACAAGGCCGTGGTCATGCCATTGCGATCCAACCGGGACGGTTATTCACCCTGTACAACCACCCGCGTGAAGATCTGAACCAGTCCTGGCAGGTGGTGGGCGCCAGTCATGCCGGTAGCCAGCCCCAGGCACTCGAAACTACCAACAGCGGCACAGGCACCACCCTGAACAGCCAGTTCCACTTTATCCGCCATAACCAGCACTGGCGTCCGGCACCGTTACCGAAACCGGTCATCGACGGCCCACAGATTGCCAACGTCGTGGGACCTGCGGGAGAAGAAATCTTCTGTGACCAGTACGGGCGTATCCGCCTCCAGTTCCCGTGGGATCGCTACGGCAAGAGTGATGACCAGAGTTCTTGCTGGATACGGGTCACCCAGCCGTGGGCCGGTCAGGGCTGGGGGATGCTCGCTATCCCGCGTATCGGGCAGGAAGTGGTGGTGGATTTTCTGCACGGCGACCCTGACCAACCCATCGTCACCGGACGCACCTACCATGCCAGCAATATCCCGCCGGGCGGATTGCCGGGCAGCAAAACCCAGATGGCCTTTCGCTCCAAAACCCACAAAGGCGAAGGTTACAACGAACTGCTGTTTGAAGATGCCAAAGGCAGCGAGCGACTGGTCCTGCATGCGCAGAAGGATATGCAGACGACGGTAAAAAATGACCAGAGCCTGGTCGTGGAAGCCGGTAACCGGAGCCTGCTCATCCAGACGGGGGATGAACATAAAACCGTCCAGCAAGGTAATCTGACCGAGAACATCTGCCAGAAACGCAGTACACAAGCCAATGTGGTGCAGGTGAAAGCCAATGCGGGCAAAGCCGGGGCGGGGATGCAATTGTATGAAGCCGAGGATGATATCACGCTGAAAGTCGCCAGCGGTACCATCCAAATGACGAAAACCAACATTAAAATTTCGTTCGGGGGCGCCAGTATTGAGCTGAATGACAGCGGGGTCACCGTATTAGGCGGTCAGGTTAACATCAACAAATAACGCATTTTGATTTTTAACTTGCAGAAAGTAAAAAGGAACTTCCATGAACAACCAACTTGATCTCGCGCCTTTCCACTTCAATCAGGGCACGATTATGCTGCCCGCCAGCTGGCAGGATGCCAGTATTCTGGTATTGAACAGTACCGATGAAAAAAATGGCACCAGTTTCACCATTTCCCGTGACAATCTGCCGTGGGGGCTGGCATTCAGTCAGTTTGCCGAACGGGAAATGACCGCCATCAGCAAGCAACTGAAAGATTATGAAGCGATAACCCATGAATCCTGTGAACTGAACGGTTTTGAGACCGAGATTTTCGAATTTCGCTGGCGTGCCCCAAGTGGTCCGGTACATCAATTAATGATGTTGTTGAATACCCCAAAACAGGTGCTGATTTTCACCGGCACCTGTCAGGGGGAGATGACCGCAGCACAACGGGAACAGATGCAGACCATG